>JAOPZQ010000336.1 GCA_025964075.1 Solirubrobacterales bacterium
GAGCGCCGCCTCGACCGCCGCGAGCAGCTCGGGCGGCTCGGCCAGGCGCCCGAAGCCGTGCTCTCCGTGCGAGGCGAGATCGCCCTCGCCCGGCCCGATCACCTCGATCCCGCGGGCGCGCAGGGTCGCGACGTTCGCCTGCGTGGCCGGGTGGAGCCACATGTGGTGGTTCATCGCCGGCCCGACGAGCACCGGGCAGGTGGCGGCGAGCGCCGCGCTCGTCAGCAGGTTCTCGGCGTGGCCGCCGGCGAGCTTCGCCAGCGTGTTCGCCGTCGCCGGCGCGATCAGGTACGCGTCGGCGTTCTCGACCAGCGCCAGGTGGCTGATCGGCTCGCGCTCGGGGATCGGGTCGCCCGGGAAGGCGCCGCGCGCCGGGTCGCGCTCGAACTCGTCGACGAGCACCGGCGCGCCGGTGAGCGCCGCGAGGGACGCGGTGCCGACGAACCGCCGACTCGCCGGGGTCTGGATGGCGCGGACCGAATGGCCGCCCCTGACCACGAGCCGCGCGACTTCGAGCGCCTTGTAGCCCGCGATGCCGCCGGAGACGCCGATCAGCAGGCGGGCCACGTGTCTCCTACCGGTACTGGTACTTGATCTTGCCGCGGGCGACTTCCTCGAGGGCGATCGTGAGGTAGTTCTTCGAGCGCGTCTCGACCATCGGCGGCGGGTACTCGTCGAACGTCCCCTCGCCGAGGTTGTGGTAATACGAGTTGATCTGCCGCGCGCGCTTGGCGGCGACGATGACGCTGGCGTAGTTCGAGTCGACGTGCTCGAGCAGCCGGTCGATGCGGGGGGAGATCACGGTCTGGGGAAGCCTTTCCTTGCGCGGTGCGGGGCATGAATCCTAGCCGTCGCGCGCGCATCCTCCGGTAGGGGACGCTGGCTAAGCGGCCAGGGCCGAGCGCACGATCGCCTCGAGCTCGTCCGTCGCGTGCTCGAGCCGGTCGTTGACGACGACGTGGGCGAACTCGTCCTGGGCCGCGAGCTCCCGCTCGGCGGCCTTCAACCGGTCCTCGACCTGGGCGGCGTCATCGGTGCCGCGGCCGACGAGGCGGGCGCGGAGCGCCTCCGGAGAGGGCGGCGCGATGAAGATCTGGACCGCCTCGGGCATGGAGGCCCGGACCTGGCGCGCGCCCTGGAGCTCGATCTCGAGCACCACCCCGGCGCCGCGCGCCAGCCGCCGCTCGAGCTCGGAGCGCAGCGTCCCGTAGCGGTTGCCGGAGTACGTCGCGTGCTCGACGAAGCCGCCCTCGCGCACGAGACGGTCGAACTCGGCGTCGCTCAGGAAGTGGTAGTCGACGCCGTCCTCCTCGCCGGGTCGCGGCTGGCGCGTGGTGGCGGAGACCGCGAGCTGGAGCCCAGGCACGCGATCGAGCAGGCCGCGGATCAGCGTGCCCTTGCCCACGCCCGAGGGGCCGGTGATAACGAAGACACGCGCCATTGGGGAGCGGAATGATCCCCGGCCCGACGGCGGAAGCGCGAGACCCGGCGCTAGCGGCTGCGGAGCATCGCGACCAGCTCCGAGCGCTGGCGCTGCGACAAGCCGCCGATCGTCTTGCTCGGCGAGATCCGGCACTGCGTGAGCACCTTGTTCACCTTGACCCGCCCGTACTTCGGCACATGGAGAAGCAGGTCGAAGACCTTGGCCGTCTCCACATAGTCGGGCGGCTCGAGCAGGATCTGGTGGATCAACTTGCGGCTCGCCTTGAGGTCCTTCTTGAGCTGGGCACGCTGAGACCTGATCGCGTTCGCCCGATGGAGCGCATCCATCCTCTGCGAGAGGGACCTCTCGGGGGCCGTCGCTTGCTTGGTTGGGGTCTCGCTGGCCGACGGCATCGGGCGAGTCTACACATCGAAACCGCCTGGACAAGGGGCCTACGGCCAAATTCGCCTACACCTCAAGCTGAGGTCGATGCTTTGTCGCCAGGTTGCCGCAAAACACCGACAGATGCAGCAATTTCCTACTGCTTGGGAGTCTCGTCCGGCGGTCTAGCTTGACCTCGGTCGAGACTTTCGAGCTCCCTCGAGATGCGGCACGCGGCGGCGGGGTCTCGAAAGCTCTCGGTGCCGACCGCGACCAGCGTCGCGCCGGCGTCGAGGACATCGGCCGCGTCTCCTCCTGACTGTACTCCTCCCATACCCACCACGGGAATGGCCACCCGGTTGGCCACCGCCGACACCTGGGCGAGCGCGATCGATCGCACGGCCGCGCCCGACACTCCGCCGGTGCGCCCGCCGAGCCACGGCTCGCGCGTGCGGGGATGCAGCGCCATTCCGCGCAGGGTGTTGATAAGCGACACCGCGTCGGCGCCGGAAGCCTCCGCGGCGGCGGCCACGGCGGCCGGATCGGTGGCGTTCGGCGTCAGCTTGACCACGATCGGCTTCGTCGTCAGCGGTCGAACGCGCGTGACCAGCGCCGCGGTCTCGCGCGGATCCGCGCCCATGATCAGCCCGGTCTCGACGTTCGGGCACGAGACGTTCAGCTCGAGCGCGGCGACCTCCTCGCGCTCCGCGAAGGCGGCGACGAGCCGGGCGACCTCCTCGCGCGTGAAGCCCATGACGTTGACGATCAGCGGCACGGGGAGCCGCGCGAGCTCGGGCAGGTCCTGCGCCAGGTAGCCGTCGAGCCCCTTGTTGGGCAGGCCGATCGAGTTGATGAGGCCGCCGGCGACCTCCCACAGCCGGGGCGGCGGGTTGCCCTGGCGCGGCTCGACGGTGACCGTCTTCGACACGAAGGCGGCGAACGGGAACTCGTCGAGGAGGGTGTCGCCGAACGCCCGGCGGGCGGCGATCGCGTCGAAGGTCCCCGAGCCGTTGATGATCGGGTGGGCGAGCTCGATGCCGCAGAACCGGACGCTCATCCGTGGCCCGTCCCCGGGATCAGCGCCGTCTCCAGGAGCTCGGCGTCGAGGACCGGGCCCTCGAGGCAGAGCCGGACGTAGCCCGCGCGCGTGGGGACGACGCAGCCGAAGCAGGCGCCGTAGCCGCACGCCATCCCCGACTCGAGGGCGAGCTGGGCCGGGACGCCGCGCTCGGCGCACAGCGCCCGGACGGCCTCGAGCATCGGCGGGGGGCCGCAGGCGTAGACCGCGGCGCGAGCGTCGTCGGTGTGGTCCAGCTCCTGGATCAGCAGGTCGGTGACGAGCCCGCGATGGCCGACCGAGCCGTCGTCGGTGGCGAGGCGGGCCTCGGCGAGGACGGCAGCACCCTCGGCATGGGCGGCGTCGCGGAAGCCGAGGAGGACGGTCGCGTCGAGCCCGAGCTCGTCCTGCCAGATCGCCAGCGGCGCGATCCCCACGCCGCCGCCCACGAGCAGTGGCCGGCGCTGCTCGGCCGGCGGCGCGAAGCCGACGCCGAACGGGCCGGCGAGCCACAGCTCCTCGCCCTCGGCGAGCGCGCCGAGCCGCTTCGTGCCCGGGCCGACGGCCTCGAGCAGGAAGTGCAGCTCGGACTCCGGCGTGGCCCGGAGGACGGAGAACGCGCGCGGCAGGAACGGTCGCTCGCCCTCTCCCCCGCCCCAGGCCTCGGCTGCCGCGAGCATGTAGAACTGGCCGGGCCGCGGGGCCGGCCCCGCCTCGTCCAGGCAGCGCAGCACGACGTAGGAGCCGTACTCGCAGCGGTCGACGATCGGCACGCGGCGCCGGCCGAAGGGCGCCAACGTCCGGCGGTCGGCGCTCATCTCCGCCGCAGAGCCGCTCGCTCGCCGTCCAGGCTCGCCGCATCGAGCGGCTGCGGCGTCGTCCGGCTCGTGCGCTTCGCCTGGATCTCCTGCAGCGACAGGACCTCCGGCTCGCCCGCCCGCGCGGCGCGGATCGCCCGGACCGCGGCCATGGCGCCCGTCATCGTCGTGATGCACGGGATTCCGCGGAGCACGGCGGCGCTGCGGATCTCGTAGCCGTCGGCGCGCGCGCCGGTGCCGGTCGGCGTGTTGATCACGAGGTCGACCTCGCCGCTCTCGATCAGGTCGACCACGTGCGGAGAGCCCTCGGAGAGCTTGTTGATCGTCTCGACGGGGATGCCCATCCGCTTGATCGACCCGGCCGTCCCCCGGGTGGCGACGAGCGAGAAGCCGAGGTCGGCGAGCTGGGTGGCGATGCCGGCCGCGGCGGGCTTGTCGCCGTCGGTGACCGTGATGAACGCGGTCCCGCCGCTCGGCAGGACGGCGCCGGCGGCGGCCTGGGCCTTGGCGAACGCGGTCGGGAAGTCGCGGGCGATCCCCATCACCTCGCCGGTCGAGCGCATCTCGGGGCCGAGCGTCGTGTCGGCGCCGACGAACCGGTGGAACGGCAGCACCGCCTCCTTCACGCAGACGTGGCCGTTGGTGGTGTCGGCCGGCAAGTCGAGGTCGGCGA
The DNA here is from genome assembly GCA_025964075.1 of Solirubrobacterales bacterium. Taxonomy (GTDB): domain Bacteria; phylum Actinomycetota; class Thermoleophilia; order Solirubrobacterales; family Solirubrobacteraceae; genus JAOPZQ01. The sequence continues at coordinate 4,353 of JAOPZQ010000336.1, forward strand.
GGCGCTCGCCCAGGCACAGGCGGCAGGCGAGCTTCGCCAGCGGGACGCCGACCGCCTTCGAGACGAACGGCACCGTTCGGGAGGCGCGCGGGTTGGCCTCGATCACGAACAGGAGCTCGTCCTTGATCGCGAACTGGACGTTCAGCAGCCCGACGACGCCGAGCGCCTTCGCGATCCCCGCGGTCTGGGCCTCGATCTGGGCGAGCATCTCGCCCCCCAGCGAGTGCGGCGGGATCACGCAGGCGCTGTCGCCCGAGTGGACGCCGGCCTCCTCGACGTGCTGCATGATGCCGCCGATCCACACGTCCTCGCCGTCGCACAGAGCGTCGACGTCGACCTCGATCGAGTCCTCGAGGAAGCGGTCGAGGAAGATCTCGCCTCGCGGCTCCACCCGGCGCAGGTAGTCCTCGAGGCCCGCGCGCGAGTAGACGATCTCCATCGCGCGGCCGCCGAGCACGTAGCTCGGCCGGACGAGGAGCGGGAAGCCGACCGTCTCGACGAGCGCGAGGGCCTCGTCCGGCGTCGAGGCGACCGCGTAGGGCGGCGCCGCGTAGCCGAGCTCGCCGAGCAGGCGGCCGAAGCGGCCGCGGTCCTCGGCCAGGTCGATCGCCTCGATGCTCGTGCCGAGGATCCGCACGCCGGCGGCCTCGAGCCCGGCCGCGAGGCGCAGCGGCGTCTGGCCGCCGAACTGGACGATGATCCCTTCGGGCTGCTCCACCTCGCAGACCGCGAGCACGTCCTCGTGCGTCAGCGGCTCGAAGTACAGGCGGTCGGAGGTGTCGTAGTCGGTCGAGACGGTCTCGGGGTTGCAGTTGACCATCACGGCGTCGCGGCCGGACTCGCGGACGGTCATCGCGGCGTGGACGCAGCAGTAGTCGAACTCGATCCCCTGGCCGATGCGATTGGGGCCCGAGCCGAGGATGACCACGCTCGGCTTCTCGCCGCGCTCGACCTCGTGCGCCACCTCGCGCTCCCAGCCCGAGTAGTAGTACGGCGTCCGGGCGGCGAACTCGGCGGCGCAGGTGTCGACCGAGCGGAACGAGCGGTGCAGGCCCCGGAACGGCGCCTCGGGGTCGACCGCGAGCTCGGCGAGCTCGTGGAGGAACCACGGGTCGATGCTCGTGCGCTCGCGGATCGCCTCGACCTCGATACCGCGCGCGAGGCCGGCGAGCAGGAGGTCGTAGCGGTCGGGGCCCGGGGTCTCGAGCCGGCGCAGCAGCTCGGCGTCGTCGGGCGGGACCACGATCGGCGCGTCGAGCTCGCGCGAGCGCATCGCCTTGGCGAACGCCTGCCCGAAGGTCCGGCCGAGGGCCATCGCCTCCCCCACCGACTTCATGTGCGTGGTCAGGCCCTCGTCCGAGCCGGGGAACTTCTCGAACGCGAAGCGCGGCCACTTGACGACGCAGTAGTCGATCGCGGGCTCGAAGCTCGCGGGCGTCGCTCGGGTGATGTCGTTGGGGATCTCCTGCAGCGTGTAGCCGACCGCCAGCCGCGCGGCGATCTTGGCGATCGGGAAGCCGGTGGCCTTCGAGGCCAGCGCGCTCGAGCGGGACACGCGCGGGTTCATCTCGATGACGACGATCTCGTCGGTCTGGGCGTTGACGGCGAACTGGACGTTCGAGCCGCCGGTCTCGACGCCGACGGCACGGATCACCTGGATCGCCTGGTCGCGGAGCGCCTGGTACTGCTTGTCGGTGAGCGTCTGCTGGGGCGCCACGCAGACGGAGTCGCCGGTGTGGACGCCCATCGGATCGATGTTCTCGATCGAGCATACGATCACCACGTTGTCGGCGCGGTCGCGCATCACCTCCATCTCGAACTCGCCCCAGCCGAGCACGGACTCATCGAGCAGCACCTGCCCGATCGGCGAGGCGGCGAGGCCGCCGCGGACGATGCGGTCGAACTCGGCGGGCGTGCGCGCGATGCCGCCGCCCGCGCCGCCGAGCGTGAACGCCGGGCGTACGACGATCGGCAGCCCGACGTCCTCCATCGCGGCCTGCGCCTGCTCGATCGAGGTGGCGATCGCCGAGCGCGGCACGCGCAGGCCCGCGGCCTCCATCGTCGTCCGGAACAGCTCGCGGTCCTCGGCGCGATGGATCGCCTCGTAGTTGGCGCCGATCAGCTCCACGCCGTGCTCGGCGAGCGTGCCGTTCTCGTACAGCGCCTTGGCGAGGTTGAGCGCGGTCTGGCCTCCGAGCGTGGGCAGGATCGCGTCGGGCTTCTCGCGCGCGATCACCTGGGCGACCGGCCCGGGCAGCAGCGGCTCGACGTACGTGGCGACCGCGAGCTCGGGGTCGGTCATGATCGTCGCCGGGTTCGAGTTGACGAGGACGACCTCGTAGCCCTCCTCCGCGAGGACCTTGCACGCCTGCGTGCCGGAGTAGTCGAACTCGGCCGCCTGGCCGATGACGATCGGCCCCGAGCCGAGGATGAGGATGCGCTCCAGGTCGTCGCGTCTAGGCACCGGGGGAGCACCTCCGCGCGGCATCCGGCCCCGCGATCCGACGAGGACTTTCGGCCTCCGGCCTCTCGTAACCGGTGCGGCTTCGCCGGACCTCGTCCACGAACCGATCGAAGAGGTACAGGGAGTCGTGCGGCCCCGGGCCGGCCTCCGGGTGGTACTGGACGGTCGCGCCCTCGACGTCGCGCAGCACGAGGCCCTCGACCGTGCGGTCGTACAGGTTGATGTGGGTGAGCTCGGCGGCGCCGAAGTCGGTCTCCCAGCGCACGGGCTCGTCCACGTCGATCGTCCGGTTGCCGTCGGGCCCGAGGACGGCGAAGCCGTGGTTCTGGCTCGTGATCTCGATCCGCCCGGTGGTCAGGTCCTTGACCGGGTGGTTCGCGCCGTGGTGGCCGAACGGCAGCTTGTAGGTCTCGAGGCCGACCGCGCGGCAAAGCAGCTGGTGGCCGAGGCAGATCCCGTACACCGGCTTGCGGCCGACGAGGCCGCGGACCGTCTCGACGACGTAGTCGAGCGCGGCCGGGTCCCCGGGCCCGTTGGCGAGGAAGAACGCGTCGGGATCGCGCGCGAGCAGGTCGTCGGCGCTCGTCGCGCAGGGGTGGAGCTCGACGGTCGCGCCGCGCAGGCGCAGGTTGCGCACGATCGAGTCCTTGACGCCGGTGTCGATCATCGCGATCCGGGGACCGTCGCCCTGCAGCGGGCCCAGGACGATCGGCTCGCGCGGGCTGACCTCGCGGGCCAGGTCGCGCCCGGCCATCGGGGGCTCGGCGGCGATCAGCGCGCGAGCCTCGCTCTCGGCCATCGCGCCGGGGAAGACGCCGCCCGGCATCGCGCCCGCGTCCCGGATGTGCTGGACGAGGGAGCGCGTGTCGACGCCGGTGATCCCGGGGACGCCGCAATCGCGGAGCCAGTCGAGCCAGCCGCCCTCGGCGCCGGGGGCGTCCTCGCGGCCCGTCGCGGCGCGCATGATCGCCGCGCGCGCGTGGACCCGGTCGGACTCCATGGCCTCGGCGCTGACGCCGTAGTTGCCGACATGCGGGTAGGTGAATGCGATCAGCTGCCCGGCGAAGCTCGGGTCGCTCATCGCCTCCTGGTAGCCGGACATGGAGGTCGTGAAGACGATCTCCCCGACCGCGGAGCCGAGGGCGCCGCACGCCTCGCCGTCGAAGCGCGCGCCGTCTTCGAGGAGGACGTAGGCCGAGCTCATGTCACCGCTACCGGCGTGCGGTGGGCGATCGAGCCCGCCGCCAGCGTGAGGACCACGCGGCCCTGGAGCTCGCGGCCGTGGAAGCAGCAGTTCTCCGAGCGGCTGGCGTAGCCCTCGGCGCCGACCTCCCAGGTCGCCGCGAGGTCGACGAGCGTGAGGTCCGCGGGCGCCCCGGGAGCGAGGCGCGGCGTCGGCAGGTCGAGCAGCGCGGCGCCGGCGCTCAGCTTCTCGACCACCAGCGCGAGCGGCAGCACGCCGGGGACGACGAGGTCGGTGTAGACCGCGGCGAACGCCGTCTCGAGGCCGGTCGTCCCCATCGACGCCTCCTCCCACGGCACCTCCTTCTCGTGGCGCGCGTGGGGGGCGTGGTCGGTGGCGATGCAGTCGATCGTGCCGTCGCGCAGGCCGGCGATGAGCGCCCGGCGGTCGGCCTCGGCGCGCAGCGGCGGGTTCATCTTGCGGCTCGTGTCGAGCGCGCGGACCGCCTCGTCGGTGAGCGTCAGGTGATGCGGGCTCGCTTCGGCCGTGATCCGCGTCCCCCCCGCCTTCGCGGCGGCGACGGCCTCGACCGACTCGACGCACGACAGGTGCTGCACGTGGATCCGGCCGCCCTCGTAGGCGGCGAGCGCGGCGTCGCGGGCCACCATCGTCGACTCGCTGACGCTGGGAATCCCCGCGAGGCCGAGACCGGCCGAGACGGCGCCCTCGTGCATGACGCCGTCGACGGAGAGCGTCGGGTCCTCCTCGTGCAGGGCGAGGACGCCGCCGGCGAGGCGCTGGTACTGCAGCGCGCGGCGCAGGATGCCCGCCGAGGTCACGGGCTTCCCGTCGTCGGTGAAGCCGAGCGCGCCGGCGTCGCGCAGGGCCGCCATCTCGGTGAGCTCCTGGCCGCGCAGGCCGCGGGTGATCGACGCCATGAAGCCGACCGGCACGACGGCCTCGCGGCGCGCGCGGTCGGTCATCGCCCCCAGCACGCTCGGGTCGTCCACGGTCGGGTCGGTGTTGGGCATCGCCACGACCGCGCAGTACCCGCCGGCCGCCGCGGCGGCGGTGCCCGTCGCGAGATCCTCCTTGTACTCCTGCCCGGGCGTGCGCAGGTGGACATGGGGGTCGACGAACCCGGGGAGGGCGTGGAGGCCGGCGCCGTCGAGGACCTCGACGCCGTCGGGCGCTTCGAGCCCCTCCCCGATCGCGGCGATCTCGCCGCCGCGCACGAGGATGTCGCGCACCGCGTCGATCCCCTCGCGCGGGTCGAGGACGTGAACGCCTTTGAGGAGGAGCTCCACCGGAGCCGCCTCGCGGGAGAAGAGCCGCGGCGCGCTCATCGAAGGGCCTCCGCCGGAGCGAGGGCGTCGTCGGTCACGCCGACCGGCGCCGCGCTCCCCGCGAGCAGCTCGTAGAGGACCGCCATCCGCACGACGACGCCGGCCTCGACCTGCCGGCCGATGAGCGCCTGCGGCGAGTCGATGACGTCGGCGGAGAGCTCGACGCCGCGGTTCACCGGTCCGGGGTGCATCAGCAGCTGATCGGGCCCCAGGCGCGCCGCGTTCACCTGGTAGCGCTCGGCGTACTCGCGGAGGGTGGGCACGAACGCCTGGGTCATGCGCTCGCGCTGCATGCGGAGGGCGTAGACGACGTCGGCCTCGGGCAGGCGGTCGAGGGTCGTCTCGACCTCGCAGCCCAGCGCCTCGATGCCGCGCGGAATCAGCGTCGGCGGCCCGGACAGCGTCACGTCGGCGCCCATCCGCCGGAACGCGAGGATGTTCGAGCGGGCGACGCGCGAGTGCAGTACGTCGCCGACGATCCAGATCTTGCGCCCGTCGAGGTCGCCCATCGCCTGGCGCAGCGTGTAGACGTCGAGCAGCGCCTGGGTCGGGTGCTCGTGCTTGCCGTCGCCGGCGTTGATGACCGCGGCCGGGCTCCACCGCGCGACGAGGTCCGCGGCGCCGACCTGCGGCGAGCGGATGACGATCGCCGCCGGGTCGTAGCTCGAGAGCGTCTGGATCGTGTCCTTGAGCGACTCGCCCTTCTCGACGCTCGAGCCGGTCGACTTGATCGAGACGACGTCGGCGGAGAGCCGCTTGGCCGCCAGCTCGAAGCTCGACTGCGTGCGGGTCGAGGCCTCGTAGAAGAGGTTCACGACGGTGCGGCCGCGCAGTGCGGGCACCTTCTTGATCTCCCGGCCGGCGACCTCGGCGAACGACGCCGCGCGGTCGAGGATGCGCTCGATCCCCTCGCGGGAGAGGTCCTCGATGCTCAAGAGGTGCTTCACGCTGCGACCTCCGCCATCCGGGTGATCGTGACCTCGTCCACCTCGTCGAGCTCCTCGACGCGGACGTTGACGCGCTCGGCGAGCGCGGTCGGCAGGTTCTTCCCGACGTAGTCGGGGCGGATCGGCAGCTCGCGGTGGCCGCGGTCGACGAGCACGGCGAGCTGGACCTTGGCCGGCCGGCCGTAGTCGAAGATCGCCTCGATCGCCGCGCGGACGGTGCGGCCGCTGAACAGCACGTCGTCGACGATCACCACCGTCAGGCCGGCGACGGGGAACTCGAGGTGCGAGGCGTGGACGACGGGCGACTCGCGCGTCGCGATGTCGTCGCGGTAGAAGGCGATGTCGATGTCCCCCAGCCGCAGTTCACCGTCGACGAGGTCGGCGACGAGCGGGGCGAGGCGCTTGGCGAGCACGGCGCCCCGGCGGTGGATGCCGACCAGCGCCAGGCGCGCGCCCGGATTGCGTTCGACGATCTCGTGAGCGATCCGCACGAGCGTGCGGCGCATGTCGTCGCCGTCGAGGACGATTCTCTCGGTGCTGCTCAACGTGAACCTTCCTGGCCTCGCGGGACCGGGTTAAAGGAACCGACTCCTCGGAGGCTAGCAGCGGGAGACGACAGTTTCGGACGCCGCCGTCGTTTTGGTCAGGGGGTTTTCATCCATTGGGTTCGGGAGGCTGAGATGCGCAGGGGATCGATCGGTGTGGTGGCCGCGGGGATGGCGCTCGCGGCGGGGAGCGGGACGGCGACGGCCGCGACCGCGGTCTCGGAGTTCACCGGCACGGCGGGATCCCGATCAGGGCGTACTACGGCGCCGATCACGGCGAGAACAACCACCTCACGGTCGGCATCCTCGGGCAGGGCACCGTCACGTTCGCCGACCCGAACGCCACGATCGGGACCGCGTCCGGCGGACTCAACGAGCCGCAGCCTTGCCTGGTCCTCGGCACGCACGACGCCGTGTGCCGCGTCCCGTGGATCCGCGCGGCGTCGAGCTACCTGCTCGGGATCACGAGCTCGTCGAGCGAGCAGGCGGCGTACGCGGCGCGCGTACGCGACTGCATCCTCCGCGGCTGCGACTCCTACACGCTGGTCAAGACGCTCTACAACGGCGACCAGTGGAACCTCGAGCACGGCATCGACATCAACGTCGGCGACGGAAACAACCAGCTCGCCTTCCTGCCGACCCTCGGCCGCTACCCATACCTCCGTGTGGACACCGAGGGCGGGAGCACGGCGACGAGCCTCCCGGCGAGCCACATCTCGTTGTTCTTCGGTCAGCTCGACAGCGGCCCGGATCGAGTCACCCTCGGCCCGACGGTGGTGGGCGGAGCCGTGGACACCGGCGCCGGCATCGACACGATCGACGTCCGCAACGGGACGCTGGACTCGGTCGACTGCGGCGCGGGGGACGACACCGTGTCGGCCGACACCATCGACGTCGTCGCCGCGAACTGCGAGCACGTCACCCGGGGGTGACCACCCGGAACCACATCGCCGTCTGGTCGCCCTCGTAGACGCGCTTGCCCTCGCGGCGGAAGTCGAACGAGTACCGGACCACGTGGCGCTCGTCGCCGAGGCGCAGGCGCGTCGCGCGGCAGGTCGCCTCGACCTCGTCGCCCGGCTCGATCAGTCCGCGGAAGACCGCGCGGTGGATGTGCGTGCCGTAGCCGGTCCAGCCCTCGGAGGTGCGCAGGTCGAGCAGGTAGTACGCGTGGACGAAGCCGAGCGACCCCGTCGCGTGGAGGATCAGCCCGCCGGCGAGGTGCCGCGGGTGGCGCTCGGGGTCGGTGCGCTGGTGCGCGGTCAGCGGCAGCGTCTCATCCACGCGCAGGCGCGCGCGCACGAGGCTCTGCTCGGGGTCGACCTCGAGCAGCTCGTCGAGGAGCAGCACCTCGGGGTCGTAGAGCAGCTCGGCGAGGAACGCCTCGTCGAACGCGCACGGCGTCGCCGGCAAGCTCCCCTTCGTCTCGCTCACGCGTCCGTCTGCGCCTCGGTGCCGTCCTGCGCCCACCGGGTGTGGAAACTGCCCGGCTTGTCCACGCGCCGGTAGGTGTGCGCGCCGAAGTAGTCGCGTAGGCCCTGGATCAGGCTCGCCGGCCCGCGCTCGCGGCGGTAGCCGTCGTAATAGGCGAGCGCCGACGTGAAGGCGGGCACCGCGATGCCGCGGGCGACGGCGTGGGAGACGACGCGGCGCCACGCGTCCTGCGCCTCGGCCACCGCGTCGCGGAAGTACGGGACCATCAGCAGGTTCGTGAGGTTGGGGTCCTCCTCGTACGCGTCGGTGATGCGGCCCAGGAACCGGGCGCGGATGATGCAGCCCCCGCGCCAGATGCGGGCCATCGCCCCGAGGTCGAGGCTCCAGTCGTACTGCCCCGAGGCCGCCGACATCTGGGCGAAGCCCTGGGCGTAGGCGACCACCTTGCTCGCGTAGAGCGCGCGCTGGACGTCGTCGACGAGCGAGCGGTCCTCCCGTGCGCCGCCCTCGGGGGCCGGCCCGGCCAGCGTCTGGGCCGCGGCCGCGCGCTCCTCCAGCAGGGCGGACAGCGAGCGGGCGAACACCGCCTCGGTGATCGCCGTGAGCGGCACCCCGAGCTCGAGCGCGTCCTGCGCGGTCCACCGGCCGGTGCCCTTCTGCTCGGCCTGGTCGACGATGACGTCGACGAGCGGCTTGCCCGTCTCGGCGTCGGTCTTGCCCAGCACCTTCGCGGTGATCTCGATCAGGAACGAGTCGAGGTCGCCGGTGTTCCACTCGCCGAAGATCTGGGCGATGTCCGGCACCTCGAGCCCGACGCCGTGGCGCAGGAGGTCGTAGGCCTCGACGATCAGCTGGATGTCGGCGTACTCGATGCCGTTGTGGACCATCTTCACGTAGTGGCCGGCGCCGTCGGGGCCGACGTACGTGCAGCACGGCAGGCCGTCGACGTGGGCGGCGATCGTCTCGAAGATGTCGGCGATCTCCGCGTAGGCCTCCCGCTCGCCGCCGGGCATGATGCTCGGCCCGTTGAGCGCCCCCTCCTCCCCGCCCGAGATGCCGGTGCCGATGAAGCGGAGGTCCCGCTCGCGGTAGTGCTCCACCCGGCGGCGGGTGTCCTGGAAGTGCGAGTTGCCGCCGTCGATGAGGATGTCGCCCGGCTCTAGGTGCGCCGCGAGCTCCTCGGCGACCGCGTCCACCGGCGGACCCGCCTTCACCATCATCACGAGCCGCCGCGGACGCTCGAGCGCGGCGACGAACTCCTCGACGGTGGTCGTCCCGGTCATCGGCCCCTCGTGGCCGAACTCGCGCACGAGCTCCTCCGTCTTCGCGGGCGACCGGTTGTGGACCGCCACCGGGATCCCATGGCGGGCGATGTTCCTCGCCAGGTTGGCGCCCATCACCGCCAGGCCCGTCACTCCGATCCGGCTCTCTCCGGCCATGTGGTTCTCCTCTACTTGACGACGTCGACGGTGATGGTGCCGCCGCGCTGGAGCAGCGTGCCGGGCTTCGGGTCCTGGGCGACCACGGTCCAGTTCGAGTCCACGATGACGCCGAGGAGCCCGCCGCCCTTGGTCTTCACGTGCCAGCCCTGGGCGCCGATCTGGCTCTTGGCGACGTCGAGGCGCACGTTCGAGAAGTCCGGCACGGACACCTTGGTGATCACCGTCGGCGGCGTCCCCGAAGTGGTCTTCACGAGCGCGGGCGCGCGGGTCACGGTGATGGTCTTCGCGTCCTTCCCGGTGCCGGTGCCGGCGCCGATCGCGAGGACGACGCCGCTGACGAAGCCGAGCGCGCCGACGAGCGCGACGAGCACCCAGCTCGGCCGCGGGCGGCGGCCGTGGACCCGGACAGGCTCCGG
>JAOPZQ010000350.1 GCA_025964075.1 Solirubrobacterales bacterium
CGTGCTGCCGCTGCGCTTCTACGGCGCCGCGGGCCGGCGGTTCGCTCGCGCCTACCAGGCGCGCTACGGCGTCGCGCCGGGGCCGTGGGCGATCTACGGCTACGCGGCGATGAACGCGACGATCGCCGCGATTCGCCGCGCGGGCCCCCGCGCTCAGCAGCGCCAGGCGGTCATCGACGCCTTCTTCCACGCGCGCTCGCCGGGCGACGCGCTGCAGGGCTTCGCGACGACCGCCGCGGGCGAGTCGACGTCCCGGGCGTTCGGCGGCTACGGCGTGCGCGGCGGGCGCCTGGCCTTCGATCGGTTGGTGCAATCGACCGGATAGCCGCCGGCGCTATCTACCGCTCGTCCATTGTGCATCGGCCGGGGATGCGCGTACTATGCCGACCCGCATCGCGTTTCTGCGACTCAGGAGGGATCTTGTGAGGGCTCGTCAGTTCGGAGTGGCGGCGTGTATCGCCGTACTCTCGCTGGGCGCCGCAGCATGCGGCTCCAGCAAGAAGAAGAGCAGTGCAGGCAGCAGCACCACCAGTAGTGGGGGGACCGTAGACATCTACTCGAGCCTGCCGCTGCAGGGGGCGTCGAAGGACCAGACCGGCGCCATGGTGAAGGGCATTCAGCTCGCCCTGAAGGAGGCGAAGAGCAAGGCCGGCCAGTTCACGGTCAACTACCAGTCCCTGGACGACTCCACGGCTCAGGCCGGGAGCTGGGATCCGGGCCAGACGGCGACGGATGCCCGCAAGGCCGTCCAGGACTCGAAGGCCGTCTACTACATCGGCGAGTTCAACTCGGGGGCGTCGGTCGTCTCGATCCCGATCCTGAACCAGGCGGGGATTCCGCAGGTCTCCCCGGCCAACACCTACCCGGGCCTGACGACCAGCGGCCCCGGCACGGTCGCGGGCGAGCCGGACAAGTACTACCCGACCGGCAAGCGGACCTACTTGCGCATCGTCCCGCAGGACCGCATCCAGGCCGCGGCGCTGCTGACGACGATGAAGGGGGACGGCTGCACCAAGGTCGCGATCGCCAACGACAAGGAGACCTACGGCGCCGGGCTCGCCCGACTCGTGGAGCTCCAGTCGAAGGCCGCCGGCGTGAACGTCGTCGACAACACCGGCATCGAGAAGACGGCGCCGAACTTCCGCTCCTACGCCTCGACGGTCAAGGGCAAGGGCGCGGACTGCTTCCTGTTCAGCGGCGTCACCGCGAACGGCGCGGCGCAGATCAACAAGGACGTCGCCGCGGCGATCCCGACGGTCAAGCTCTACGGGCCTGACGGGACGTGCGAGTCCGGGTTCACGAACCCGGCCAAGCACGGCATCCCGGCGACGCTCGGCAAGGCGTTCAAGTGCACGGTCGCCACGCAGGACCTGAAGGCCTACCCGGGCGGTCAGAAGTTCCTGGCCTCGTTCAAGGCGGCTTACGGCGACGCGAACCCCGATCCCTACGCGATCTACGGTTACGAGGCGATGAAGCTCGGCCTCGACACGATCGCCGGGCTGGGCGCCAAGGGCAACGACAAGACAGCGGTGCTCGCGGCGCTGTTCGCCACGAAGGCGCGGAGCTCGGTGCTCGGCACCTACGGATTCGACAAGAACGGCGACACGACGCTGACCGACTACGGCCTCTACACTTTCGGACCGGACGGCAACCCGGCGTTCTCCAAGACCATCAAGCAGGGCGGCTGATCGGACCAGGCCGCTAACGAGGAGCGGGGGCGGGCCGACCGCCCGCCCCCGACTCCCCGAGGCAGCGCCCCACCTTCGTGGAAGCACACACCGAAGCCCCACCCGCTCAGCTCCTGGATGCCAAGCCGGTGCAGGTCGTGCGGGGGTTCCTCTCCCGCTACGGCCTGATCCTCGCCCTCGCGGCGCTGCCGATCTTCTACGGCGTCAAGGACCTGACGGGCAAGCACCCGTCGCTGGCGCCGCTGGCGAACAACCTCGTCTCGGGGATCTCGAACGGCTCGATCTGGGCCATGATCGCCGTCGGGTACACGCTCGTCTACGGGATCATCGAGCTGATCAACTTCGCCCACGGCGACGTGTTCATGATCGGCTCGTTCACGTCGCAGGCGTTCTGGAGCCTGATCGGGGTGACGCTCGCCACGAGCACGTTCGGCGTGATCGGCGGGCTCCTCGTGACGCTCGTGGTCGCCATGGTGTGCTGCGGCACGCTGAACGTGATGATCGAGCGGGTGGCCTACCGGCCGCTGCGCAACGCGCCCAAGCTCGCGCCGCTGATCACCGCGGTCGGGTTCTCGTTCATCCTCCAGAACGTGGGGCTGCTGTGGCTCGGGGGCTCCCAGGCGAGCGTCGACAACCTCATTCACCAGGGCAGCAAGGTGTTCTCGATCGGCGGCGTCGTCATCCACCGCGAGGACGTGCTCGCGGTCGGCCTGACCGTGCCGCTCGTCATCGCGCTCACGCTGTTCATCAACCAGAGCCGTCTGGGGAAGGCGATGCGCGCCACCGCACAGGATCCCGAGGCGGCCCGGCTGATGGGGATCAACGTCGATACGACGATCTCGATGACGTTCCTGCTCGGCGGGATGCTCGCCGGCGCCGCCGGCTTGATCTACGCGCTCTATCAGACGCAGGTGTGGTTCTTCCAGGGCTTCCGCGGCGGGCTGTTCGCGTTCACCGCGGCGGTGATGGGGGGTATCGGCAACATCCGCGGCGCCGTCCTCGGCGGCATCATCATCGGCTGCATCCAACAGATCTCCGACAACCGCATCGGCCCGCAGTGGACGGACGCGATCATCTTCGGTTACCTGATCATGATCATGGTCTTCCGGCCCCAAGGACTCATCGGCGAGGAGACACGGGAGGCCGGATGAGCCGCCTCGACCAACTCCGCAACAGCCTGCCCCCGTGGTGGAACCGCGCGACGGCCGGCGTCGTGATCGCGTTCGCGATCATCTTCCCGCTCCTGTTCGGGCAGTCGAGCAGCTTCCTCGACGCGACGACGACCGCGCTCGCCTACGTGGTGATGGCGCTCGGGCTGAACATCGTCGTCGGCTTCGCCGGCCTGCTCGACCTCGGCTACGTCGCGTTCTTCGCGTTCGGCGCCTACACGGTCGGCTGGTTCGCGTCGAGCTTCTACTTCAAGGCCCACGTCCACTCGTTCTGGCTGTCAGCGGTCGCCGCCCATGGGCCGGGCATCCACCTCAACTTCATCCTGCTGGTCATCGTCGCGATGGTGATCTGCGCGATCGCCGGCGTCCTCATCGGACTGCCGACGCTGCGGCTGCGCGGCGACTACATCGCGATCGTGACGCTCGGATTCGGCGAGATCATCCGCGTGTTCGCGACGAACGGCGACGGCATCCACATCTTCGGCGGGACGCTGACCGCTGGGCGCCAGGGCATCCCGGTGGTCGACCAGCCGAGGCCGCTTCCGTTCATCGACTCGTTCAACAGCCTGAACCTCAGGCCGTGGTACTGGACCGCGCTCGTGATGGTGTTCATCGTGCTGTTCTGCAACGTGCGCCTGCGCGACTCGCGCCTCGGCCGCGCGTGGATCGCGATCCGCGAGGACGAGGTCGCCGCGGCGTCGATGGGCGTCCCCCTCGTGCGGACGAAGCTCCTGGCCTACGCCACGGGCGCGGCGTTCGGCGGCATGGCGGGCGTCTTCCTCGGCTCCTACCTGACGACGGTCAACTCCGACCAGTTCCAGTTCGGGTTCTCGATCTTCGTGCTCGCGATGATCATCCTCGGCGGGCTGGGATCGATCTGGGGCGTCGTCGTGGGAGCGATGCTCCTGTCCTACATCAACAAGTACTTCATCCCCGACGTGTTCGACAAGGTCGCGAACTCGCTGCACCTCGGGTTCCAGCCCTCCGACCTCTCGTTCGGGATCTTCGGCTTCCTGCTCGTGATCATCATGCTGCTGCGTCCCGAGGGCCTCCTGCCCGAGCGACGAAGGCAGATGGAGCTGAAGGAGGGCGTCGGCGCCGACGAGGCGCTGGCGCTGGAGGTATCCGCATGAACCGAGTGGAGCCCACCGCGTCCGGCCCTCCCGCTCCCGCCGCACCCGACGGCCCGCCGGACAGCATCCTCGACGCGACCCACGTCTCGAAGATCTTCGGCGGCCTCGTTGCGGTGAACGACGTCTCGTTCTCGCTGCCGCGCAAGGGGATCGTCTCGATCATCGGGCCCAACGGCGCCGGCAAGACGACGTTCTTCAACATGCTCACCGGCCTCTACAAGCCGAGCACCGGGCGCATCGCCTTCGACGGGCGCGACATCACGCGCGCCCGGCCGGACGTCATCACCTCGATGGGGGTGGCCCGGACGTTCCAGAACATCCGGCTGTTCGCGACGATGACGGCGCTCGAGAACGTCCTCGTCGGCCAGCACGCGCGGATGAAGGCGGGGCTGTTCGGTTCGATCCTCCGCACGCCCCGCGTACGCCGCGAGGAGAAGGCGGTCCGCGAGAAGGGCCGCGAGATGCTCGCCTTCGTCGGCCTGCGCCCGCAGCACTTCGACCAGCTCGCGATCAACCTCTCCTACGGCGACCAGCGCCGCGTCGAGATCGCCCGCGCGCTCGCCTCGGAGCCTTCGCTGCTCCTCCTCGACGAGCCGACGGCGGGGATGAATCCGCAGGAGTCCGCGACGCTGACTCAGTTCATGCACCGCCTCCGCGACGAGCTCGGCCTCACGATCCTCCTGATCGAGCACGACATGAAGGTCGTGATGGGCGTCTCCGAGCGCGTGACCGTGCTCGACCACGGCGAGAAGATCGCCGAGGGGCCGCCCCAGGAGGTGCGCGCGGACCCGCGCGTGATCGAGGCCTACCTCGGCAAGGTCGACGACGACGACGCGGGGGAGGGCGGGAGCTGATGGCGCTCCTCGAGGTCGAGTCGATCCACACCTTCTACGGCAACATCGAGGCCCTGAAGGGCGTCTCGCTCGAGGTCGAAGAGGGCGAGATCGTCACGCTGATCGGCTCGAACGGCGCCGGCAAGTCGACCACGCTGCGCTCGATCTCGGGCCTGTCGCCGCCGCGCGAAGGCGCGATCCGCTTCGCCGGCGAGGACATCCACCACGTGCCGCCGCAGGACATCGTCCGCCGCGGGATCTCGCAGTCGCCCGAGGGCCGGCACTGCTTCCAGCGCATGACGGTGCGGGAGAACCTCGAGCTCGGCGCCTACCTGCGGCGCGACAGCCGCGTCAAGGAGGACCTCGAGCGGGTCTACGACCTGTTCCCG
>JAOPZQ010000374.1 GCA_025964075.1 Solirubrobacterales bacterium
CCGGCAGGCGGGGCCGAGCCCCGCGCAGACGCTCGCGCTGCAGCGCGCGGCCGGCAACCGCGCCACGGCGAAGATGCTGGCCCGCTGGACCAAGCACCCGGACAAGGAGAAGAAGGGCGTCATGGTGCCGGACTCCTCCGCGGCCGAGTACGACCACTTCAACCCGCCGAAGAACGCGTAGCGGCGAAGTTTTCACACCGGCGCGGCGTGCTCGGGTAGCGTCGAGCCCGCATGGCGCTCGTCGTCGACGTTCCCCTGAACACCTCGATCGCCGATCTCGACGAGGCGCTGCGGAACGTCCTGCGCCGCGAGCTCGGCCGGCACGGCTTCGAGGGCGTCGACGTCGCCTTCGACGCGCCGTCCAAGGAGTGGTCGGGGAAGCTCACCAACCCCACCGTCGACCTCTTCCTCTACGACCTGCGCGAGGCGATCGACCGGGGCAAGATCAGCATGAACGAGACGCGGAGCAACGGCCACGCGCAGGCGGCGCCACCGGCGCTCCGGCTCGAGCTGACCTACGCGGTGACGGCATGGACCAAGGCGGTCGAGGACGAGCACCGGCTCCTCTCGCAGGTCCTGGCGATCCTCTTCTCCTACCGCGAGCTCCCCGCTGACGTCCTCGCCGACGCCGACGGCGGCTCACGGCTCCGCGACATCGAGACCTCGGTCGGCCGCCCGCGCGAGGAGAAGGCCGACTTCTGGAGCGCGGTCGGCGGGCAGTACAAGGCCTCGATCGACTACGTGGTGCACGTGAGCATCGAGTCCGGGGCGTCGTACACCCGCGGTCCCGAGGTGCGCAGCCAGACCGTCCGCACCCGGCTGCGCGACGGTGCGCCGCGCACGATGGAGGAGCTTCACCGCTTCGGCGGGACGGTTCGCGACGCCGACGACCAGCCGGTCGTCGACGCGTGGGTGACCGTCCCCGACCTCGGGCTGTGGACGGCCACGGACCGGGACGGACGCTTCCTGTTCAGCAAGATCCGGCCCGGCGGCCTCCGGCTGACCGTGCGGACGATCGACGGGGGCGAGGCGGACGCCACGGCGCAGGTGCCGGGGCCTCCCGCGGACGTCGTCGTCGGGAAGAAGCGCGCGCCGACCAAGGGGGCGAGTGGCCCGAAGAGCTGACCGAAAGGGCAACGGAGGGTGCCCGTTTTGCTGTCCGCTCTGTCCTTCACCGGTGCTCCTCCGTTCGGGGAGTGTTGGACGGTGAACCAGGCCCGCCCGCCGCAGGTGCTCCTCGGGAATCTCGAGCCGATCATGGTGGTCGGCCTCGAGCGCGTTCTCGCGGAAGACGGAATCGACGTGATCGGGCAGGAGCCGAACCCGAGCCGGATCGTGGTCGAGGCCAGACGCCTCCAACCCGACGCCGTCCTGCTGGACCGGGGCGACGTCGGAGCGAAGACGCTCAGTCAGCAGGTGCAGGACGTCGCGCCCCAGACGAAGGTGATCCTGTGGGCGCGCGACGAGACGGTGATGGAAGTACTCGACCCAGCTTCGGACCGGGCGCGGCTCGTCGCGCTCACCGCTCATGGGGAGCTTCGAAGCGAACTGACCAGCGCTCGATATCGAAAGCGAGTGGAGGAGTGAAATGCCCAACTACCTGACCCCCGGCGTGTACGTCGAGGAGATCCCGTCGGCGAACAAGCCGATCGAGGGCGTCGGCACCGCGTGCGCCGCCTTCGTCGGCCTCGCGCCCGGCGGCCCGGTCAACACGCCGATGCGGATCTCGAACTGGACCCAGTTCGCCAAGCTCTTCGGCGACCCGACGAACCCCGAGAACGGCCCCTTCATGGAGGGCGCCTACCTCGCCCATTCCGTCTACGGCTTCTTCCAGAACGGCGGCTCGCTGTGCTGGATCGTCCGTGTCGGCAAGGAGGACGGGGCTCAGGCGCCGCGCGCCGCGCTTCCCGCCGCGAACGACAAGAACGTCGAGGCGCTCCGCGTCGTCGCGCTCAAGGCCGCGAAGGATCCCGTGAAGGTCGAGATCTCCGAGGAGCCGACGACCGAGGGCAAGGACGGAGAGCCGACGTACAAGGTCGTGGTCACGGCCGGAACCGAGAGCGAGGAGTACGACGGCGTCACCCTGAAGAAGGGCCGCACGTACCTCGCGACGAAGGTCAACGCCGCCTCCAAGCTGATCAAGGTCGAGGAGACCGGCGCCTCGTTGCCGGAGACGAAGCTCGCCACCGGCACGTTCACGCTGTCGGCCCCGGCGACCGACGCCGGCGACATCAAGCCGCAGTACTTCGAGGGCGACGTCGCCAAGCGCCAGGGCATGGGCGGCCTCGCCGCGCTCGACGAGGTGACGATCCTCTGCATGCCGGACGTCCAGACGCTGAACGGCGACGGCGCGCAGATGCGTGACCTTCAGGGCAAGATGATCGCCCACTGCGAGAACGCGGGCGACCGGATGGCCATCATCGACGCGCCGAACGAGCTCCTCCCGCAGGAGGTCCTCGAGTGGCGGATGGACACGGCCGGCTACGACTCGAAGATGGCCGCGCTGTACTGGCCGTGGATCGAGGTCATGGACCCGCTCACCAGCCGTCCGATGCTGGTCCCGCCGTCCGGCCACGTGGCCGGCGTGTGGTGCCGCGTCGACGCGACGCGCGGCGTGCACAAGGCCCCGGCGAACGAGGTCATCCTCGGCGCCAACGGCCTCGGGTTCCAGGTCACGCACGCGGAGCAGGGGGGCCTCAACAAGAACGGGGTCAACTGCATCCGCTCGTTCCCGGGGCGCGGCATCCGCATCTGGGGCGCGCGCACGCTCTCGAGCGACCCCGAGTGGCGTTACATCAACGTCCGCCGGCTGTTCAACTTCGTCTCGGAGTCGATCATGACCGGCACGCAGTGGAGCGTGTTCGAGCCCAACGACCAGATGCTGTGGACACAGCTCCGGATCGCGGTGTCGAACTTCCTCACCCGCGTATGGCGCGACGGAGCGCTGTTCGGGTCGACCCCGAACGACGCCTTCTACGTGAAGTGCGACTCGGAGACGAACCCGCCCGAGCTCGTCGAGGCCGGCCAGGTCACCTGCGAGGTCGGCATCGCACCCGTGAAGCCGGCCGAGTTCGTGGTCTTCCGCCTGAGCCAGTTCACCGGCGGCGGCGGCGAGGCCGAGGTCGAGGAATAGGCATTCGCTGCGAGATCTGACTAACGAAAGGAGCAGTTGTGGGAACTGGATCTGACAAGGCGGCCACCGGCCATTACGCCTGGACGCTCACGGGCCTGAAGGGGGCGGAGTCCGACCTGACGTTCTTCCAGGCGACCCTGCCGAACGGCAGCGTCGACGTGGGCAACGTGAAGGTGTGGGGCAGCCAGAACGGCGCGCCGATCCCGATGCAGGGCGGCGGCCACCAGGCCTCCTGGCAGCCGATCACGCTCACCCGCTACCTCGACGACAGCACGGCGCTGTGGGACTGGTACGCATCGGTGATGGAGAAGGGCGCCGTCGAGGAGACCAAGGACAACCCCGTCCTCACCTGCATGAACAACGACCAGGCGCTGTTCCACTGGACGATCACGGGCGCCGTGCCGACGTCGTACAGCCACTCCGAGGCCAACGCCCAGACGCAGGGCCTGATGACGGAGACGATCACCCTCACCTACGAGGAGGCAAAGCTCGAGCGCTGATCCGGGCCTCCACGGACAGCTGACGGGCCCGGATGCAAACCGAGATCGGCTTCACCCTTCCCCGGGGCCTTGTCGACGCCGGCGGCGCGGTGCACCGCGAGGGCACCATGCGGTTGGCGACGGCACGAGACGAGATCGAGCCGCTGCGGGACGCGGAGGTACGCCAGAACCAGGCGTACCTCGCCGTTCTGCTCCTGTCGCGGACGGTCACCCGGATCGGCGACGTCACCGAGGTGACGCCGGAGATCGTCGAAGGCCTGTTCGCCGCCGACTTCGACCACCTGCAGCGCTTGTACGAGCGCATCAACAGCGATGGCGAGGCCGTGGGCGTGGTCAGCTGCCCGGAGTGCGCGCACGAGTTCGAGATCGACCTCACGGAGATCGAGGACGGTCGATTGGGGGAATGACGAGGCCGTCTCCCGACGAGTTGCTCGCGGAGACGGCCAGACTCGCTTATCACCTCCACTGGCCTCTCGACACGATTCTCGACCTCGAGCACGCGGACCGGCGTCGCTTCCTCACCGAGGCGGACGCGCTGGCCGAACGCAGACCCGAGGTGAATTGACGAGTGGACCAGCGGAGGACACAGAGCACCGGCCGGCCCCTGGGGCCGGTCGACCGCATCATGCGGTTCGCGGAGCGACGCGCCATGCGGGGCCCTGGGCCGCCGCGGCTCGCGCGCGCCGTCGCGGAGGCTCGCTCGCCGAATCACGTGCTCGACGCGGCGATGCGGCTCGCGCCACAGGCGCGGCCGCCTGAGCCGCGGCCGGCGCCGAGCGCTGCTCGCCCGCCTGTGCCTGTGCCTGTGCCTGTGCCGGCGCCGCCGGCTGCGGCTTCGGCGGCGGCGGCGGCGCCGGCAGAGCCTTCGGGCGGCGGGAGCCTCCAGAGCCAGGAGATCGTCATCGGGCCGACGGACGGCGGTCCGCCCCTCGCAGGCTTCGACAGCGCCTTCGCCTGGCTCCAGCGGATGGAGGCCAAGGGGCGCGAGGAGGACAAGGCCGCCGCCCAGGAGGCCCGCGAGCGCGAGGCGGCGAAGGCCGCCATGGCGGAGGCGGCCCGCGTGGCCCGCGTCGTCGAGGGACCGGCCACGCGGTCCCCGGACGCCAAGCCCCCCGAGGGCGGCCGCCGCGCGCCGAAGCCGTCCGAGCTTCCGGACGGACCGACGGAGGTGCGGCGGGAGCCGATCGGCCCGAGCGCCGGTGCCGATGCGGCCCCCGGCGCGCCATC
>JAOPZQ010000456.1 GCA_025964075.1 Solirubrobacterales bacterium
CCCGGCGCAGACGACGGCGCCGCCCCGATCGCACGCCCGCAGCGCGGCGAGCACCAAGGGACCCACCGGCGCGAAGAGGATCGCCGCGTCGAGCGGCTCCGGCGGCGTCTCGTCCGAGCCGCCCGCCCAGGTGGCGCCGAGGGAGCGCGCGAGCTCCTGGGCGGCGTCGTCCCCCGCGCGCGTGAAGGCGTGCACACGGCGGCCCTGGTGCACCGCGACCTGGCAGATGATGTGCGCGGCAGCGCCGAAGCCGTACAGCCCCAGCCGCTCGGCGTCGCCGCACATCCGCAGCGCGCGGTAGCCGATCAGGCCCGCGCAGAGAAGCGGCGCGGCCTGGTCGTCCGGATACCCGTCCGGGAGGGCGAAGCAGTAGCGCCGGTCGGCCACCGTGTACTCGGCGTAGCCGCCGTCGATGTCGCGCCCGGTGAACCGCGCGTTCGGGCAGAGGTTCTCGCGGGCGGTCGTGCAGAAGCGGCATGTGCCGTCCGTCCAGCCCAGCCACGGAACGCCGATCCGCTCGCCGGTGTCCTCGGCGGTGCCCACGATCTGGTGACCGAGGACGCGCGGCGGCGACGGGACGTCGACCTCGCCGTCGAGCAGGTGCAGGTCCGTGCGGCAGACGCCGCATGCGTGGACGCGCAGCCGGACCTGTCCCTCGCCGGGCTCGGGCACCGGCAGATCGGCCAGGCGCAACGGCGCGTGTGGCCGGTCGAAGACGATCGCGCGCACGCGCCTCAGCCCGCGACGCGCACGACGGTCCGGCCCCGCGCCTTGCCCGCGAGGATGCCGTCGAGCGCCGCCTCGAGGTCCTCCAGCCCGATCTCGGTCGGGATCGCGTCGTCCAGCCCTCGTGGGCGGAGCTCGTCGGCCAGGCGCTGCCAGACCTCGCGGCGCACCTCCATCGGCGCCTGCACCGAGTCGATGCCGAGGAGCGCGACGCCGCGCAGGATGAACGGCAGCACCGTCGTCTGGAGCGACGGGCCGGCGGTGAGCCCGGAGACCGCGACCGCGCCGCCGTAGCGCGCGGTGCGCAGCGCGTACGCGGTGCCGGAGCCGCCGATCGGGTCGACCACCGCCGCCCAGCGCTCGGACTCCAGAGGCCGCTCGCTCTCCGCGGTGACCTCCTCGCGCCCGATCACCTCGGCCGCGCCCAGCGACCGGAGGTAGTCGTCCTCATCCGCCTTCCCGGTCGCGGCCACCACCTCGTAGCCGCGCTCCGCGAGGATGCCCACCGCCACGCTCCCGACTCCGCCCGTGGCGCCCATCACCAACACCGGGCCCTGGTCCGGCCGCAGGCCGCGCGCCTCCAGCGCATGCACCGACAGGCCGGCCGTGAAGCCGGCGGTGCCGAGCGTCATCGCCTGGCGCGCACTCAGCCCTTCGGGCAGCGGGACCACCCAGTCCGCCGGCACCCGGGCGCGCTCGGCGTAGCCGCCGTGGTGGGCGACGCCGAGGTCGTAGCCGTGGACGATCACGCCGTCCCCGGCCGCGATGCCGTCCGCGTCGCTCGACTCGACCGTGCCGGCGAGGTCGACGCCCGGCACGAGCGGCGAGATCCGCGCCACCCGGCCCTTGGGGGTCGTCGCGAGCCCGTCCTTGTAGTTGACGCTCGAGTATTCGACGCGGACCGTGACGTCGCCCTCGGGTAGATCGTCCTCGCTCAGCGTGCGCACGCCGCGCTCGACGCGGTCGTCCTGCTTCTCGGCGATGAAAGCGCGAAAGTCGGCCATTGGTCGGCAACCTACCCATCCTGACGCCGAACGGTCCCCCGGTTTCGGGCCCCGCCGGCCGGGTAGCCCAGACGTAATGGAAGGCGGAGTCGCAATCCTCCTCATCCTCGTCGGCGGCGCCGCGATCGCGTTCGTCCTCGCCTGGCTGCTCGGCTGGGGCGGCTTCGCCGGCGTCATGCGCGGCGAGAAGGCCGCCGAGCGCGCCGAGGAGCGCGAGCGGCCCGAGCACACCCGTCCCACGAACCCGGCGCAGGAGCACACCGAGTTCGTCGGCACGGACCGCGAATCCCGACGCTAGACCTCCTCGAATCCGCCGGCGGCGTTCCGGCGCACGAGCCGGCCGGTCCAGCCCCGCAGCGGGTGCCGGTTGCCGATCCGGAGCTCCCGACACACGCGCCGGGTGATCACGAAGGTCACGGCCGGCGCCACGAGCAGGGAGCCGCGGAAGAACCAGAGCTGCGACTCGTAGGGGATGCCCATCGTCACGAGGATGCGGTCGCCCGCGCCGAAGACGAACACCGTGAAGACCCACGCGAAGAACGCGGCGCCGGCGGCCGTCCGGGTGGGGTGGTCCCGCGGGCGGTCGAGGAGGTCGTGTCGAGCGTAGTCCCGGGTGAACCGGCGCTCGAGCGCCGGCCACGCGTAGAGGAGGGCGAACACGAGCGTCGGGAACGCGACGCCGCCCCAGAACGGGTTCGGCACGAGGACGTGGCCGAACAGGTGGATCTCGAGCGGGGGCATCATCCGGAGCGCGCCGATCAGCCAGCCGAGGTACCAGTCGGGCTGCGCTCCGTTCGTCGCCTGCCACGGCTCGTACGGACCCCAGTGCCAGATCGGGTTGATCTGCACGAGCCCCCCGAGGAGCACGAGCACGGCGAAGACCGCGGCCATCAGTCCGAGGCTGCGCAGCGCATACGCGGGCCACATCGGCGTCCCGACGACGTTCCGCTCGGTCCGACCGGGGCCGGGGAACTGCGCGTGGTGCAGGCGCACGATCAGCGCCAGGTGCACCGCGATCAGCGCCCCGATGACCGCGGGCAGGATGAACACGTGCAGCGTGAAGAGCCGGTTGATGAACTGCTCGTTGCCGGGGAACTGGCCGCCCCACACGAGGAACGCGACCTTCCCGCCGACGATCGGGATCGACATCGCGACGCTGTAGGCGATGGCCAGGCCCATGCCCGAGAGCAGGTCGTCGGGCAGCGAGTAGCCGCAGAACCCCTCGAGGAACGCGAGGCCGAGCATCGTCACGCCGACGAAGTAGTTGAGGTCGCGCGGCTTGCGGAACGCGCCGGTGAAGAAGATCCGCATCACGTGGACGACGATCGCCGCGACGAACACGAGCGCGGCCCAGTGGTGCGCCTGGCGGATCAGCAGGCCGCCCGGCACGTCGAGGGACAGGTCGAGCGTCGACCGGTAGGCCTCGGACATCTGCGTGCCGTGCAGCGGCCCGAAGTTCCCGCCGTAGCGCACCGTGCCCGTGCCCGTGTCGAAGAAGAACGCGAGGAACGTCCCGCTGAGCACGAGGAAGACGAACGCGTAGAGCGCGATCTCCCCGATCAGGAACGACCAGTGATCGGGGAACACGTAGCGCAGCGCCTTCTTCGCGAACCCCGACGCGCCCAGGCGCTCGTCCACCCAGCGGACCGTCTCCTCTCCCGGCGGCGGAGGGCTCACAGGTATCCGCCCTTCGTGCTCCACCAGGCCGGGCCGATCGAGCCCGAGAACGGTCCGTTCGCGACCAGGCGCCGGCCCGGGCCGATGGCCAGGGGGAGCTGCGGCAGCGCGCGTCCCGCCGGTCCGAAGATCCGCTCCGCGCCGCGCGCCGGGTCGAACGTCGAGTAGTGGCACGGGCAGATGAGGGCCGCGCGCGGCTGCGTGTCCGCGAAGGTCGGCTTGCGGTAGAGCGCGATCGCGCACCCGGCGTGCGTGCAGATCTGCGAGTAGGCGACGATGCCCTCGGGCGCCCACTCCGCCGGACGGCGGCCGCCGGGCAGGCTCAGATGGGAGAGCGGCACGCGGACGAGGACGACCGGCGACCCGAGCTCGCGCGGGTCCGCGCCCTCCGGGAAGCCGGTGAGGAACGACTCCGGCGCCACGTCGTCGGCGAGGATCGGCTTGCCCTGCTCGTCGACGACCCCGCGGCCGCGACGCCACGGCGTGTGGTCCGGGCGCGAGCCGACGTCCGGGCCGAGCGACGCCGCGGGGACGATCGCCGCC
>JAOPZQ010000463.1 GCA_025964075.1 Solirubrobacterales bacterium
GGCTGCTCCGGCTGAGACCGGGTGCGGCCGGCACGGGGGCGCCCGGGGAAGGACCACTCCCTGAAAGCCTAATCCCTCCCGCTGCGAGGGGGCCGGCCTGCCCAAGTACCCTGAGCTTTCGGGGCGCGGCCCTCCCCGCCCGCCCCGCCGTGGGCGGGGCTGGGGCGCGTATCTGCGCGGTCGGGTGCGCGCTGAGTGCCGCTATCTCGGTCGTCCAGATCGCGCGAACCGCGATCCGCGATGCGGCCCAGAGTAACCGCGAAGTGAGAAGTCCGGGCGGCGTTGTACGCGCGCTCCGGTTTCCGGAGGCGGGCGTCGTGTCAATCGGGGGTGCGGGCGTCGGACACGGGGAGTTGGCGGTCACCCACATCGACGGTCGCGGTCGGTTCGCGGTGTATCACCAGTCCGTGCGCCGTCGTCGCGAGGGGCGCGCCGCTGACCACTCGTCACGTCCACGGAACTCCTCAATGCGTACACAGCCCAACTGCCCGGCTGCCTTCCCCGCGACGTCCGCCACATCGGGATTGGCGGCGTGCTCAGCCGGTGCGAGCTCAGTCCTCCATGCCTCCAAGGGCAGGCGACCTGACCTTCCGACATCGGATTCGCTAGGAGGCCGTGCGGGTTACGGCTGGTCGCAGTGGGCCTTGAGCCAGTCCATGGCGAGCGGGCAGGCGTCGAGGATCGAGACGTGGCCGTCGTGGGGGCGGAGCCAGAGCTCTGGCTTCGGGCAGTTGCGCATCAGCCAGTTGGCGTGCGCGGGCGGCACGATTCGATCCTCGCCGCCCTGCACGAGCAGTACGGGCGCGTCGATCTGTGTCACGTCGAACCCCCAGGGGGTGACATACGCGACGTCGTCGTCGACCAGACCGTCGGGTCCGGCGGCGGCGGCGCGCCCGGCGTCGGCGGCCAGCGAGGCCCAGGTGCCCGACAACGCTGCCCAGTCGGCCTGCGTGAAGATGGTCTCGTCGAACTCGTCGGAGGCCGCGAATCGGGCGCGCGCTTCGCGTCCCGCGACGGCCGCGCGCAATCCGCCGCCGGACGCCATGCCGGCGAACCAGTCGAAGTCCTCGGTGAAAGGCGCCAGGCCCGCCAGACAGACGGCGCCCGTGACGCGGCCGCCCAGCAGCGCGACACACGCGAGCGCGTGCGGGCCACCCCCGGACGCGCCCATCACCGCGAACCGGGACACCCCGAGCGCGTCAGCCACCTGGGCCACATCCGCCGCCGCCGACGCCACGGTCCTGCCCGGGTGCGGGGTCGAGCCGCCATATCCAGGCCGCCCGTACGACAGCAGCCGGATCCCGCGACTTGCGGCGGCCGAGAGCAGCGGCTCGAGCGGAGCGCCGGTCTGCGGCGACCCGTGGTGCCACATCAGCGGGAACGCGTGACCCGCGTCGGCGCCGCCACTGTCGTACACCCGCAGCGTGCGGCCATCATCGAGCCGGACATCACGTTCCGACACACGAATCGCTCGCATGCCGACTAGGACCCGCTGAGCTCGCCGAACTCATCGCTCCGGCCCGCCGGTGCCTCACGCCACCCGGTCTGAAGGGCTACCCGGGTCGCCAAACCTTGCCCTCGATGGCGAAGTACGGATCGGCGGTTGCCGAGAGCGTGGCGAGTTGGTCCTGGTGCTGCCCCATGACGAGCGCCGAGACCGCGGCGTCGAAGGCGTCCTCGGACCCGGCCGCCCGCTCGAGGAGCGTCGCCGGTTGCGCCGGGAAGCGCTCATGGAGGAATGCGTGGCGCTTTCCCCAGTTGCTCTTGTTGACCGGCCCCGTCAGTGCCCGAGGGTAGATCTCCACGACCCGGGGCCAGCCGGTCGACGTGAACGGCCAGACGCTGAACTCGTGTTGCGCCAGCGTGCGCAGGTGCGGCATCCCGCGGATCGAGCCGGTGCCCACGGCGCCGGCTCCGCCGATCTGGAACACGGACTTGGCCGTCTGATTGCCGTCCCGCTCGGTGCGACGGTAGCTGCGGTCGATCGGATGCGGGTTCGGTTTTCCCGGTCGGCCCCAGAACGGCGACTCACATGCGTCGAGAAGACTCTCGCCGTCTGTCGCCATCGCAGCCCAGACGTCCTCGACCCGGTGCCAACGCTGCGCGTCGCACCACCACTTGGGAAAGCTGAACGCGAAGTCGAAGCCGACCACCGTCTCCGGGTCGGCTTCGACGAGCGCGAGCACGTGCCTGACAAGTTCGTGGCGACTACGACCGTTTTGCAGCGAGACAAGCTCGCCGTCGCGCGCTTCGGCGAGCCAGAGGAACTCCTCCGCCCGCTTGCGCTTGCCGGACCAGTCGACGGCGAGCACCCGCATCGGTCAGTTGGCGCCAGCGATACGTGGCCGCTACCGCTGCGGGTTGAACACCGGGGCCAGCGTCTGGCCAGCCAAGGTCACGGCGTCCAGATCGTGCACGTCGGGCATCGAGAACGTCAGGCCTTCGATGCCCACCTCGCGGTACGCGTGTGCGCGCTCGAGGATCTGCTCGGGCGTGCCGGCGGTCGTGGCGGCGATCCGCTCCTCGGGGAATCCCGCGCCGCGCATCGCGTCGAGCTTGGCCTGCGCGCCGTCCTCGGTCTCGGCGATGGCGATGGTCGTCATCGATGTCTTGGTGATCTCGCCCGGGTCGCGTCCGACGCTCTCGCAGTGGCCCTCGAGGACGCCAAGGAGGTGCCGGGCCTGCTCGGGGTCGCCGAACAGGTTGCAGCCGTCGGCATACTGGGCGACCATCCGCAGCGTCTTGCGCTCGCCGCTGCCGCCGATGAGGATCGGGATGTCCCCGCGCAGCGGCTTGGGGTTGTTGTAGGCGCCGGTCACCGAGTGGTGCGTGCCGGCGACCGTCGCCTGGTGATCAGTGAACATCGCGCGGACGATGCGCAGGTGGTCCTCGAGGCGCTCGAAGCGCTCCTTCAGCGGCGGGAACGCGAAGCCGTAGGCCTTGTGCTCGGCCTCGAACCAGCCCGCGCCGATCCCGTGGAACGCACGGCCGCCCGAGATCACGTCGAGCGTGGTGGTGATCTTGGCGTGCTGCGCCGGATTGCGGTACGTGACGCCGCCCACGAGCAGGCCCAGGGCGATCGTCTCCGTCCGCGCGGCGATGCCGGCGAGCATGGTGTTCCCCTCGAACATCCAGTTCTCCGGCGGGCCGACCGGTGGGATCTGGTGGTAGTGGTCCATCAGCGTCACCGAGCTGAAGCCGGCCTGCTCCGCGGTCGTCGCGATGTCGACCAGCTTGTCGAAGACCGCGTCGGGCCCGACGCCGGGGTAGTTGAAGTTCGGAAGGTGGAGGTCCAACTGGATGGGGGCTCGCATGCCCAGGCACGTTAGCTGGGGGCGCGCGATCCACGACGGCGAGGGGCGGATCTGGCCCTTGGTAGATGGTCTACTTCGGGGCGCGGAGGGTGCCGGTGCTCGTGACCGTGCTGCGGGTGCCGTTCGGCGTCTTCAGCACGACGGTGATCCGGACGCGGACGTGCCGGAGCCGCTTGAGCTGGGCGAGCTGACGCGCCTTGACGCGGCCCTTGAGGGTTGCCGTCCTCCCGGCCTTGACCGTGACGGCCTTCGAGCTGGTCAGGAACGTCACGACCTTCTTGTGCGCCCTGCCCGTGGCGGCGGCGACCGCCGCGAGCGAGGTCACCTTGACCGACACCGCCCGGACGGTGAACGTGTTGCCGTTGCGCGCGCTCAGCGACAGCGCGCCGCTCATGCTCGGCGTGAGCTTGCCGAGCTTGAGCGCGACGTTGTCGCCCGAGTGCGTGTAACCGGGGTCGGTGACGTTGATCGACACGAACTGGGGGGACGCGACCCCGTCGGCCGCGGTCCCCGTGTACGTGAACCGGTCGTAGCCGGTGAAGCCGACCGTGGGCGTGTACGTCACCCCGCCGTCGGCGGACACGGGCCCGAGCGTCCCGTGCGACGGGCCGGACACGATCGAGTACGTGAGCGGGTTTCCGTTCGCGTCCCGGCAGTACATGTGCACGTCCCTGGGCACTCCCCCGGTCGCCGTGTAGCCGCTGACCGTCGAGCACGCCGGGATCCCGGTGAAGTTCACCGTGACGGTCGTGTCGGCGTTCATCGTCACGTGGCAGGGGCTCGTGCCCGTGCAGCCGGCGCCGCTCCAGCCGAGGAACTTGGACTCGGCGTCGCTGGCCGCGCCGAGCGTGAGCGCGGTGCCGGGCGGGTAGCTCTGGGAGCAGGTCGCGCGGCACGGGAGCTGTTGGGTCTGGATATAGCCGCTGCCGGTGCCGGCGAACACGACCGTCAACTGGTAGTAGCCCGGGTACGCGGCGAGGTACTTCGCCTGCGTGTCGCCGCCGGCGCTCGTGAAGTTCCCGCCGGCGTAGAGCCGCTGGTTGAACGACCCGACCGCGAGGCCGTTGCCGCTCCACGGGCCGTTGCCGGCGCCGTCGGAGCCGAGCGGGTGCCAATTGGTCCCGTCGAACGAGGCGATGAAGTCGGCGGTCGGATCAAGGTTGGCGTTCTGGAACGACCCCGTCGCGTAGACGTTCGTCGCATCGTGGGCCATGCCGTAGATGAAGGCGGACGTCGGGAACCAGCCGTCGGCCCCGGCGGTGTTCGCGCCGACCGCGTGCCAGGCCGCGCCGTCCCAGCGGGCGACATGGTCGGCCTGCACGATGCCCGCGACGTCTTTGGTGTCCGTGCCGACGTAGACGTCCGTCCCCACCGCCGTCAGGCTGCGCACGTAGTCGTCGACCGAGCACAGGCAGCCGGCCTTCGCGGCGGCGCCCATGGCGTGCCAGCCGGTGCCGCTGGCGTCCAGGTAGGCGACGTTGTCGGCGGCCGAGTCGCCACCCAGGTCGGTGAACCCGCCGCCCGCGTAGAGGCGTCCGTTGCTGTCGGCGCTCAGTGCGTAGACGGTGCCGGAGAAGGCGTGCGGCACGCTGTCGACCGTGGAGCTTGCCGCCCCGGTGTCGAGGTCGCACCTGACGAGGCGCTGGCCGGAGGGGAGGCCGACAGGGGCGGCGAAGGCCCCGCCCACGTACAGCTTCCTGCCGATGATCTGCAGCGCATACACCGTTCCGGGGATCGCGGCGCAGAACGGTGCCCAGGTCGTGCCGTTCCACACGGCGAGGAAGTCGGCGGGACTCGCGTTGGGTGGGGTCGTGCTGAAGGTGCCGCCGGCGTACACGTAGTGGGTGACCGGGTCGTAGGCGATCGCGTTCACGGCGCCGTTCGTGATCCCCGAGGCCAGAGAGCTCACGGCGCGCCAGACGCTGCCGTTCCAGCTCGCGATGCGGTCCGCGCCCGCGACGCCGCCGGCGGCGGTGAAGTTGCCGCCGACGTACAGCTTGCTCGGGTCGTCGGCGTTCAGCGCGGAGACGGTGCCGTTCAGCGCGGGGCTCCCGACCGTGGCCCCCTGGCCGGCGTGGTCCCAGCCACCCGGTCCGGTAGCGCTCGCCTGCCCCGCCATCAGCAGCAGCGCCGCCACGGACGTTCCCGCCAGCCATCGAAGCCTCATCGGAACGCCCCCACCTTCGACCTGCATCATGCGGCGGTCAACCGGCCGCGTGGCCGGCGGCGCCACGCTACACCGTTCGAAGGGGGTGCGGGGAAAACAGGCCGCGGCCCCGGATGACGATGACGGCCATTAGGGTCAACGACCCGATGTGCTTCTCACCCGAGGCTGACTTCACGGCCGGAGTACTGGTCGCGGGAGTGGGGATCGAAACGCTCCGGCGAGTGGAGAGCTGGCGCGAGCTCGTCGTGGGCGCGCTGCCGCTGCTGTTCGGCATCCACCAGCTCGTCGAGGGGTTCGTGTGGCTCGGCCTGCGCGGGCAGGTGTCGAGCGAGCTGGGCGCGACGGCCAAGGACGTCTACATCGTCTACGCGCACGCCGTGCTGCCGGTTCTCGTCCCGCTGGGATTCCTGCTGCTCGAGCCGGATCGGCGCCGTGCCCGCTGGCTATGGCCGCTGGCGGCGGTCGGGCTCCTCCTGGGCGCCTACCTGCTCCGCGAGGTCACCGCGTATCCCGTGGGCGCGAACGAGGTGGCCCACTGCATCAACTACACGACCCACACGCCGAACGACTACGCCCTGGGGGCGGTGTACGTCGCGGCGACGTGCGGCCCGGCGCTCCTCTCCAGCCGGGCGTACCTGCGCTGGTTCGGGGTGGCCAGCGTGGTGGGCATGATCGCCACCGCGATCGTCCGCGTCGATCAGCTGACCTCGCTGTGGTGCGTGTACGTCGCCCTCGTCAGCGTGCTCATCCTCGAGCACTTCCGTCGCCAGCGCGCGCGGGACGCGGGCGGCGCTCACTGCCAGTACTTCTCGACCGTCTCGGCCGAGCGCTCCCGCGCCCCGTCGGGGCTCTGGCCGGCGTCGCGCAGCGCCCGGCGCTGGCGGAGGTAGTCCCAGAGCCGGTCGAGGTCGACGCGGATCTCCTCGAGGCGCTCGCGGTCGGCCGCGAGGGTCGGGTCCTCGGAGCTCTCGCGCTCGCGGAGGCGCTCGCGCTCCTCCTCGAGCTTCTCGATCTGCTGCTCGACCTGCTCGTCGGATGGCATGGCGAGAAGCCTCGCACGTTCCGCGACGAGCCGATGGGCCCGCCGATCCGATCGCTACGCTCCTCGGTCCCTTGACCGGCACGTCCACCCGTCCTCGCCAGCCGATCGCCGTCGAAGCTCGCGGCCTGCGCCGTACCTTCAAGGGCGGTGTCGAGGCCGTGCGCGGCATCGATCTCAGCGTCAGCGCCGGCGAGGTCTTCGGGTTCCTCGGCCCCAACGGCGCCGGCAAGACGACCACGGTCCGGGTGCTCTGCACGCTGCTGCCTCCGACGGACGGCACGGCGTCGGTGGCCGGCGTCGACGTGGTGGCGGAGCCGGCGGAGGTGCGGCGCCGGATCGGCGTCGCACTGCAGGAGATCGGGCTCGACCCGATCCAGACGGGGCGTGAGCTGCTCGAGCTCCAGTGCGGGCTCTACGGCATCCGCGGCGCGGCCGCGCGCGAGCGCGCCGCCGAGCTGCTCGAGCTCGTCGGCCTGACCGACGCCGCCGACCGGCGCACGAAGACCTACTCCGGCGGGATGAAGCGCCGGCTCGATCTCGCCAGCGCGCTGGTCCACTCGCCCGAGGTGCTGTTCCTCGACGAGCCGACGACCGGGCTCGACCCCGCGTCGCGGGCGACCGTGTGGGAGGAGGTGCGCCGCATCAACACCGGCGGCACGACCGTGTTCCTGACCACGCAGTACCTCGAGGAGGCCGACGAGCTCTGCGATCGGCTCGCGATCATCGACGACGGCCTGATCGTCGCCGAGGGGACTCCCGAAGCGCTCAAGGCGCAGCTCGGCCACGACGTCGTCTCGGTCGGGCTGAACGGCTCCGATGTCGAGACGACCCAGGCGGCGATCGGGAAGCTCCCGGGCCTCGAGCGGGTGGTCGTCGAGCGCGACGCGATCGCGCTGTACGTCGGGGACGGGCCGAGCTCCATCGCGGAGATCGTGCGGCGCCTCGACCGCGACGGCATCCAGGTGGGAGCGATCTCGGTCGCGCGCCCGTCGCTCGACGACGTCTTCCTCGAGGCCACCGGGCGCCGGCTCGAGGGCGACGAGCAGAGGCCGGCATGAACGAGGTCGCGCTCCTCGCGCGGCGGGCGGTCCGCGAGGTCTTCCGGATGCCCGAGGCGACGATCCCGACGCTGTTCATCCCGCTCTTCTTCCTCGCGGTGAACATCGGCCAGGTGTCGAAGACCTTCCCGAGCACGACGCCGTTCCTGCACGGACAGGGCTATGTCGGGTTCCAGCTCCCGGTCTCGCTGATCTTCGCGACCGCCACCGCGACGACCGGACTGGCGATCGTCACCGAGATCGACGTCGGCTACTTCGACAAGCTGCTGGTCGCGCCGATCCGGCGCTCCTCGATCATCTTCGGGCGGCTGGCCGCCGACTTCGTGCGGTGCGTGGGCGCCACTACGCTCGTGCTGCTCGTCGGCCTCGCGTTCGGGGCGCGGATCCAGGCCGGCCTTCCCGGCGCCGTGCTGATCGTCCTGATGGCGGCGATGTTCGGGACGGCATACGCGGGCTTCGCGGTCCTCGTCGCGCTGCACACGCGCAACGTTCAGACCACGAGCGCGAGCTTCATCGTCTTCTTCCCGCTGCTCTTCCTGACGCCGAACTTCGTGCCGTTCGACCGGCTCACGCCGCTGCTGCGCGCGCTCGCCCACGCGAACCCGGTGAGCTACGTGATCGAGGGATTGCGTTCGCTCGTGCTCGAGGGCTGGGTGCTGGACAAGATCGCGCTGTGCCTGCTCGTGATCGTCGCGACCGGGCTCGTGCTGACGGCTCTGTCGGTGCGCGCGATCGAGAACTACGACCGCTGAGTCGCGTGGCCGCCAAGAGCGCAAAGGTGCTCGCGCCCTACGTGCAGCAGGTGAGCGCGGACGCGGTCGGCGCGTTCGACCGCGCCTACCAGGATCAGCGGCTCGCGCCGGTTGTCGTCGTGATCGCGGCCTACGACGAGGAGGACGGCATCGGCCGGGTGCTCGACGGGATCCCGCGCGAGGCCTGCGGCCAGGCGCTCGAGGCGCTCGTCGTCGACGACGGGAGCGCCGACGGCACGAGCGACGTCGCGCGCGCTCACGGGGCGCGCGTCGCCCGGCTCGAGCGGAACTGCGGCCACGGCATCGCGCTGCGGCTCGGGTACGAGCTCGCGCGTGAGCGCGGCGCGCGGTACCTGATCACGCTGGACGGCGACGGGCAGTGGGGGCCCGACGAGATCCCCGACGTGCTCGCACCCGTGGTCGCGTCGGAGGCGGACTTCGTGATCGGCTCGCGCGTGCTCGGCCGCGCCCAGTCCGGCGAGCGCTTCCGGCTCGCCGGCGTCCACTTCTTCGCCTGGCTCGTCCGGAGGCTCACCGGCGTGCGCGTCACCGACACGTCGAGCGGCTTCCGGGCCATGCGCGCCGAGGTCACGGAGACCGTGCGGCAGGACCAGGTCCAGTACCAGACGTCCGAGCTCCTGATCGGCGCGATCTACGGCGGCTACCGGATCGCCGAGCGACCGATCGTGCAGCATCGCCGCCTCGCGGGAGAGAGCAAGAAGGGCAACGACCTCCTCTACGGCTTCCGCTACGCGCGCGTCATCCTGCGCACGTGGCGCCGCGAGCGCCGGACGGCCAGGCGCCGAGCGAGGACGGCGGCGCGGTGACGCGCGAGCGCCTGGTGCCGGTGCTGCGCGTCGCCGGCTTCGCGCTCGCGCTCGCCATCCTCGGAGTGATCGCCGCGCGCGCCGCGCGCGACGTGCGGCCGCACGACGTCCTCCGCTGGCAGGTCGCGGTCGCACTCGTCGCGACGGTCGGCTGGTGGCTCCTCCTGGCGCGCGGCTGGTCGCTGCTCGTCGCGGGCCGGGCGACGCGCGGTGACATCGGGGTGTGGTGCCGGACGCAGGCCCTGCGCTACCTCCCCGGGGGAATCTGGGCGCCGGTGTCGCGCGTGGCGGTCGCCCCCGGACGGCTCGTCGGCCGGATCTCGCTCGTCGTCGCCGAGAACGCGATCTCGCTGTGCGCGGCGCTCGCCGTCGGCGGCGTGCTCCTGGCCGCAGGCGGGAAGCCGTGGTGGTTGCCGCTCGTCCTCGTCGCCGGCGCTCCCGCGCTGGCGTCGCGAGTCCTCGCCGCCTCTTCCCCGCTCGAGGCGCGCCGCGTTCACCGTGCGACCGCGAACTACCTCGTCGCGTTCGCGCTCTACGTCCTCGCGGCGGCACTGGTCCAGGGGGCGGTGTCGGGCTTCCACCACGAGCTCCTCGTGGCCGGAGCGGCCGCGGTCGCGTGGGGAGCGGGCCTCGTCGTCGTCGTCGCGCCGAGCGGCGTCGGCGTCCGCGAGGTCGTCTACGTCGCGCTCGGCTCGACCGCCGCGTCCTCGGGCGAGCTCGCCGCGGGCGCCGTGACGTTCCGGGTCCTCACCATCCTCGCGGAGCTCGCCGTCCTCGCGACGGCGGGGCGCCCCGCCTCCCGGCGCGTCGCCCCGGGCGCATGAGCGCGCGTCTGGCTCGGGCCCGCGCGCTGCTCGTGCGCGTGCCCGCGCTCGCCCGCCCCCACGCCCTCTTCCTCGCCCTCGTCGCCGTCGGGGGGGCGCTCCGCACGCTCGCGTGGCTGGCCTACCAGCCGGCGCTCATCTACCCGGACAGCATCGCCTACCTGCAGAACGCGGCCAACCTGCAGCCATACAAGACGCGCCCGCTCGGGTACCCGGCGATGCTGCGGATCCTGCCGGACCTGCACGACCTCGCGCTCATCCCCGCGGTCCAGCACGCGATGGGCATCGGGATCGCCGTCCTCCTCTACGTGCTCCTCCTGCGCCTCGGCGTGCCACGCTGGGGCGCGGCCCTCGCCACCGCTCCGGCGCTCCTCGACGCCTACCTCGTCAACATCGAGGAGTACATCCTCAGCGAGACGCTGTTCCACGCGCTGATCGTCGGCGCGATCGTGGCCCTGCTGTGGAGGCGCCGCCCGGGGATCGGGGCCGCCGCCCTCGCCGGGCTCCTCCTGGCCGCCGCCACCGTGACCCGCGCCAGCGGGGAGTTCGTGATCGTCCCGGCGATCCTCGCCGTGCTCTTCCTCCGCGCGGGCAAGTTCCCGGTCGTCGCCCTCGTGCTCGCGTTCGCCGTGCCGGTCGTCGGCTACATGGCGTGGTTCCACTCGACGAACGGGACGTGGGGGATCACCAGCTACGGCGGCCAGTTCCTCTACGCCCGCGTGGCGCCGTTCGCCGACTGCTCGAAGTTCTCGGTCCCGGCGAACGAGCGGGTCCTGTGCCCGACGCAGCCCGTGGGGCAGCGGCCGGCGCCGGAGGGATCCGTGGTCGAGTTCTACATGTGGGACCGCCAGCACTCGCCCGTCTACCGGATCTCGCCGGAGAATCGCCGGACCAGGCTCGCCGGCGACTTCGCCAAGCGCGTGATCCTGAACCAGCCGTTCACGTACCTCGGCAAGGTGGCGCACGACTTCCTCCGCGGGTTCGCGCCGATCCGGACGCGCCACCACGGCGAGCTGCCGATCGCGCGATGGCAGTTCCAGGCGACCTATCCGCACATCTCCCCGTTCGACAACAAGGAGATCCGGCTGCACGGCGGCACCTACGGGAAGGTCCGTCCTCGGATGGCCCGGTTCCTCCGCTCCTACCAGCGATTCGGCTTCGTCCCGGGCCCGATCCTGGCCGCGAGCCTGCTTCTCGGGATCGTCGCGATGCTCGGCGTCAGCCGCGCGCGGGGGTCGGGCGCGCGGACGTCCACCTTCCTGTTCACGGCGATGGCGGTGCTCGTCTTCGGCCTCTCGGTCGTGGCCAACCAGTTCACCTGGCGCTATCAGCTCTCCTTGATCGTCCTCCTGCCGCCCGCAGGGGCGCTGGCGCTGACGGCGCTGCGGCGCCGACCCGTCGAGCGCGACGGCGAGGAGCCCGGATCAGAGGTACCTCATAAAGTTCTCAGATTGCCCCGATAAGGTGGTGTGACCCTGCGGTTCCCGCACGCTACGTGTGTTTGATCGTATGGTGACACGGACATATCCAAGGCTAGGCCCCGGGGGGGAGCGGTGCCTTCTTCGTCAAAGACGCTGGAGGACATAGTTGCGGCTGCTCGTTATGGGGGGCGACGGATTCTGCGGCTGGCCCACGGCGTTGCACCTCTCGGCCCGTGGTCATGACGTCCTGATCGTCGACAACTTCGCCCGGCGGCGGGCGGACGTCGAGTTGGGCGCCGATTCCCTGACGCCGATCGCCTCGCTTCCGGAGCGACTCGCGGCGTGGTCGGAGGTGACCGGGCGCGAGATCCGCTTCCGCGAGCTCGACGTGGCCCGGGACTACGACGAGCTCGTCGAGCTGCTGGTCCGGGAGCTCCCCGACGCCGTGGTGCACTTCGCCGAGCAGCGCGCGGCGCCGTACTCGATGAAGAGCCCGCGGCACAAGCGCTACACGGTCGACAACAACATCAACGCCACGCACAACCTGCTGGCCGCGATCGTGGAGTCCGGCGTCGACGTGCACGTCGTCCATCTCGGGACGATGGGCGTCTACGGCTACGGGACCGTCGGCGTGCGCATCCCCGAGGGCTATCTCCGGGTCAAGATCGAGACCGACGACGGCAGCGACGTCGAGGAGGAGATCCTCTACCCCGCTCGGCCCGGCAGCGTCTACCACATGACGAAGACCATGGACGCGCTCGCCTTCGCGTTCTACAACCGCAACGACGAGGTCAGGGTCACCGACCTCCACCAGGGCATCGTCTGGGGGACGGAGACGGCGGAGACCGCGATCGACCCGCGACTGATCAACCGGTTCGACTACGACGGCGACTACGGGACGGTGCTCAACCGCTTCCTGATGCAGGCCGCGCTGGGTGTCCCGCTGACCGTGCACGGCACCGGCGGCCAGACCCGCGCGTTCATCCACCTCCGGGACAGCGTCCGATGTATCGAGCTGGCCGTGGAGCACCCGCCCTGCCGCGGCGACCGGGTCCGGATCTTCAACCAGATGACCGAGACCCACCGGGTCCGCGATCTCGCGGAGCTCGTCTCGCGGATCACCGGCGCGGACATCGAGTTCGTCGACAACCCGCGCAAGGAGGCGGCCGAGAACGACCTCGACGCGGACAACCGCCACTTGCGCGATCTCGGGCTGGATCCGATTACTCTCGACGAGGCACTCCTCGGCGAGGTCACCGACGTCGCCGCGAAGTACGCCGACCGCTGCGACCGCACGAAGATCCCCTGCCGGTCGCGCTGGCTCCCGACATCGACGCGCGTCGGCGCCGGGCGCAACGGCGCCAACGGGCACCCCGGACCGCGGGACCCGTCGGCGCGGAAGAACGGCGTGGCGTCGGAGTCGGAGATCGCTCCCACCGTCGAGCGCGTCGCGGGCCGCAACGGCCGCGACTCACGGTCCTAGCGCGCGTCCCTTCTCGCCGACGCCCTTGAAGAACGTGTAGGAGAAGACGCCGTCCGGCTGGGTCGTTCGGTGGAGGTCCCGGACGCCCGCGTCGAAGGCGTGCGGCTCGATGAGACCCGCCTCGAGCGCCGGCTCGCGGATGCCCTCGATCATCGCGGTGAACGTCCTTCTCGTGAATCCGTCGACGAGGTCCGGCCGGCTCGAGTCGACGTACACCATCCGCGGGGAGACGCGGACGGCATCGAGGCCGGCGGCGCGCATCAGCGGGTAGAGCTCGCGGCCGATGAGCGAGTTGCCGCCGGCCTGTCGCTGCAACTCGACCTGGCACTGGATCGCCGCATGGGCCGCAGCGCTGTCGGGATGGAAGTACGCCGACCCGTGGTCGCCTTCGATGACGGTGATCGTGCCACCGGGGCGGAGCAGCTCGACCAGGGTCCTCAGCGCCTGTTCGGGCCGGGAGAGGTGCTCGAGAACGAAGCACACGAAGACGTGGTCGAACGACTCGGCGTCGAAGGGCAGATCGAAGATGTCCGCTTGCCGGAGCTCGACGTTGGCGACTCCCGCCCGCTTCGCGCGTCGCTGCGCCTCGGCGATCGAGTCCGCCGAGATGTCGATCGACGTGATCCGGGCCTCCGGGCTCCGGCGGGCGAGAGCGACCGTCTGGGCGCCGGCGCCGCAGCCGGCCTCGAGCACCGAGCTCCCGCCCGGATACGCGGTGTCGGAGTGCAGCAGCTCGACGAGCGTTCCCGCCTGGTCGTGCAGGCGCTCGTGCTCTCTCGGCTCGTATCCGTGCACATAGGGGCGGCTCATGGAGCCGAGAAGGT
>JAOPZQ010000475.1 GCA_025964075.1 Solirubrobacterales bacterium
GGGCGCCGAACACGTACCAGACGCGCGAGGGGGAGTGGTTGTTGTCGGGCAGGCCGTGGGGACCGGGGAGCGCGACCTGCGGTCGGCCGGGAGGCCCGATGCCGGAGAGGTTCGTCCGTGCGGCGGCGTCGAGCTGCGCCGGCGCCGTGGCGACGCCGACACGTCCGCGCGCGAGCAGCGTGAACGTGTCGAGCGGCCAGTCGCGGACCGCCGGCCCGTCGGTCAGGAGCCCGGCCTCGCCGAGGTCGGTGGAGGGCAGCGGGCTCGCGTCGAGCGCCGTGAACCCTCCCGCGATCGCGAGATCGGGCGCGCCGAGCTCCCGCGCGGCGATCGCCGCGGCGACGGTGGACGGCGACGTCACGGCGAAGGCGCTCACGCCCGACTCGGCGATCTCGCGCGCGAGCGCGGCGGTGAGGAGGTCGGCGACATTCATGGAGCGAGCAGCTCCACGCCGGCGCTGGCGCCCTCCTTGGCCCATCGGCGCGCCGTAGCGAGGTCGGCGCCGTAGGCCGGATGGCATCCGCAGGGCCACGCGCCGCGCGGCGCCTCGACGACGTCCTCGATCCAGATCCGCGAGATCGCGGCCGTCAGCGGCTCGCGGTCCCGGCGCCCCTCGAAGCTCGCGATCGTGCGCCGCGCCGCCCGGGCCAGGAGCCCGTCGGCGCCCAGGTCTCCCTCGACGTACAGGTTGCCGGCCGGGTCGACGCCGGGGACATGGATCAGCGCCACGTCGACGTCGAGCGCCCGGACGTTCATCACGGGGGTGTCGTCGAAGGGGTCTGACCCCGTTCGGAGCCATGGGTTGACGTCCGGCAGGTCGCTGCCCAGGCCCATCCACGCCGGTAGCGACGGGACGCCGCGGGTCGACGCGTCGAGCGCCGTCAGCATCAGCCCCTCCGACCACTCGACGAAGCGCGGCTCGCCGGTCTGCCGGGCCGCGCGGTAGCGGGGGGCGAGACCGGCGGCGTCGAGGCTCACTCCGGGGGAGTGGAGCTCCGCCACGCATCCCGCCGCGAGGAGCAGCTCGACGTCGAGGCTGCCGAGGAACGCGACGACGCGCAGATCGCGCCGGCCCGCCTCGGCGAGCGCGCGCACGAGCGCCATCGGACGGCGCTGGAGGCGCACGCCGCCGAGCGCCACGGTCGCGCCGTCCGGGACCGAGGCGGCTGCCTCCTCGAGCGTGAGCCTCACTGCGGGTCGCCCTCGACGGGCGCCCACTTCCCGTCGCGCACCTGGTAGCGCTGCGCGACCTCGACGAGCACGCCGCTCGAGTAGTCGTTCGGGACGAAGTTCCAGCGCAGCCATGGGTAGGTGTCGGGTCCGGTCTGCTCGTCCTGGAGGATCGGCACGTCCCGGTCGCGCAGCTCCTGCACCGTCGTGTCGACGTCGCTCGAGAGGAACGCGATGTGATGGACGATCTCCCCGCGCTTCCCGAGGACCTTCCGCAGGAAGCCGTCCTCGCCGGCGGGCGCGAAGAGCTGGATCGCGGTGCCGCCGGGCTTGACGAACGTCGCCCAGCGCATCTTCTCGCCGTTCTCCTCGCCCTCGCCCCAGACGACCTCCAAGGCCTTCTCGGGGTCGAGCACCTCGTGCATCCCGCGCCACTTCTCGACGGAGGCGTCGAGGTCCTCGACGAGCATGGCGATGTGGTCAAGTCGCATCTCGGGCATGGGTTGTTCTCCTAGATGATTGATTCTGCGGCCGCGTGTGCGTGGGGCGGATGCCGGGGGGGATGCCGGGCGGGGGAAGCAGGAAGAGGACAACACTGGATGTCTGGACTCTTCCGATGAACCCCATCCGGCGCCCATCCGGCGCCGCATCCACGCGCGCGCGGCCGTTGAATCAGTCATCTACGCGTGGGCGGCGGCGAGGCGCTCGGCCGCGGCCACCTGGGTCGCGCGCAGCTCGAGCTCGCGCAGCGCGTGGGGGTCGAGGTCGTGCAGCGCGGCGAGCTCGACATCCGTCGGGGCGGCTGTCTCCGGAACGTCGCCGGCGGCGAGCGGGAAGCCCGTCTCGGAGCGGATCGCGTCCGCGTCCTCGCCGGGATGGACGGACTCGAGCCGCGGACGGTCCGCGTCGAAGGCGATGACCGCCCGGTCGGTGACCAGCCGGACGGGTCCCTCAGTCCCGGTGACGCGGTCCCCGCCCCCGGCGGCGGTGAGGAAGCCGACGCGCTCGGGCAGCGACCGCGGACGATGATCGGTGTGGTAGAGCACGATGCGCGGCAGGATCTTGAACACATCGGCCGTCGCGAGGCCGCCGGGGAGGCGCTGGACGAGCTCGCCGGCGCGCACGATCCGGCTCGTGTTGGCGTTGCCCGCACCGTCGATCTGCGCCGGGCGGAGGAACTGCAGCGTCATCGCCCAGCGCTCGGCCATCTCCATCGTCACGAGGTGGACGGCGTAACCGGCCGTCCGGCCGGCGAGCGCCGAGGCGCCGCGCAGGCAGGTGGCGAGATCCGCGTCGGGCGAGACGGCGCCCGCGACGATCACGTCGGCGCCGGGCGCGTGGGTACGCCGGGCGAGGAGCGCGGCGGCGAGCGCGAGCGGAGTCCCCAGGCCGACGCCGACCACGTCGCCGTTCCGGATCTCCCGGGCGAGCCGGCACGTCATCAGCGTGGCGGTGTCCTGCGGGTTCATCCCTCAATCAGCTCCACGAGCGCGCCGCCGCTCGCCGCCGGTTCGAGGAAGGAGATCCGGGTGCCGTGGGCGCCCGGCCGCGGCGTGCGGTCCCGCACGGGGACGCCGGCCGCGTCGAGCTCGCCGAGCATCTCGTCGAGCCCCTCGACGCGCAGGGCCACGTGGTGGACGCCGCCCTCGCCGCGGGCGATCGCCTGGGCCGCCCGGGACTCGGGGTCGGTGGGGGAGATGAACTCGAGCGTCGTCTCGCCGACGTGCACCCACAGGACCTCGAGGCCGAGCGCCGGCTCCGGCTGCGGACCGGTCACCTCGACGCCGAGGCGCTCGCCGAACAGGCGGGCCACCGGCGCCAGGTCCTCGACCAGGATCCCGACGTGCGCGAAGCCCGTCACCCGGCTCCTCACGGACGGCCTCCGCTCGTCATCCCGGCTCGCCGTGCGGAGGCCGCGTGAGTCATCCGGCGGGCGCGAAGTGGGCAATGTCGAGGATCGAGCCGGTGCGCTCCTCGCGCCACACGGCCCGGACGCGCACGCCGGGCTCGACGACCTCGGAGAGGAGGTGGAACAGCGGCGTCGTCGCGCCGGCGATGCGGATCAGGCCGTACACCGGCGCGCCCTCGAGATGGTGCGCGACGGTGACCGCCTCGAGCGTCCCCTCGTCGGGGAGCTCGACGGCCTCGTCCAGGCGCGTCCCGTCGGCGGCGAACGGCCGCGCCGGCACCACGACGTGCTCGCCGCCCGCGGCG
>JAOPZQ010000482.1 GCA_025964075.1 Solirubrobacterales bacterium
GCGCAAACAAGGCAAGGGCGTCTCCCGTAAAGATCTAGCTTACGTCGGCACCTTTGTGCAGGTTGTTGCCCTGCCGCACATCTTCCCGGCGGAGATCGAGGACGTGCTCCGCCGGCACCCGTCCGTGGCCGACGTGGCCGTGATCGGCGTACCGCACGAGCGGTGGGGCGAGACCGTGTGCGCCGTGATCGAGCCGCACGTCGGGGCCGTCGTCGACGAGCAGGAGATCGTCGCCTACTGCGCCGAGCGTCTCGCCGGCTACAAGAAGCCCACCACCGTGCGCGTGGTCGACGAGCTTCCGCGCACGGTGTCGGGCAAGGCGCAGAAGTTCCTCCTCCGCGAGCGGTTCGGCGAGACGACCGTGAGCGCGCCCGCCGTACCCGCGGGGCGACGGGGCGACAGCGACTGACGGGACTGTCGGTTCGGACAGTTGCCCGCCGTCGTGCCGGGCACCAGAGTCGCCCTCATGCGCGCAGGTCCCTACGAGCCCGCCGCGTACGTGGGGGCTCTGGGCGAACCCACGACGCTTCCCGCCGTCCTCGACGCGCGCGCCGAGCGGACCCCGGACGCCCGGTTCGTCCATTTCGACGGCGTCGATCGCACGTACGCCGAGGCGGTGGCCGGCGCCGAGCGCGCCGCCGCGGGGCTCGCCTCGCTCGGCGTCGCCAAGGGCGGCCGCGTCGCGCTGATGCTGCCGAACTCCCTGGAGTTCCTGGACCTGTGGTTCGGGGCGGCGCTGCTCGGGGCCGTGCTCGTGCCCGTGAACACCGCGCTCAAGGGCGAAGGCCTGCGCTACGTGCTCGAGCACTCAGAGGCCGACGTCGCGATCGTCGACGGCCCGCTCGCCGACACGGTGGATGCGGCGCTCGGCGGCGGGGGCCCGACGCACCGCATCGCGCGGGGCCGCTCGGGCGGCGGGTGGACCGACGCCGGGGAGATCCTCGCCGCCGGACACCCTCCCGCGCCGCGAGCGCGCGTGCGGCCGGGCGACCTCGCCTCGATCCTCTACACGTCAGGGACCACGGGGCCGCCGAAGGGCGTCCGGAACTGCCACAACGCCTATCCGACGGCGGGGTACGAGTTCACTCAGCGGTATGCGCGCCTGCGCGTCGACGACGTCCTCTACACGAGCCTGCCGCTGTTCCACGTCAACGCGCAGATGCTCACGACGATCGGCTCGCTCGTGTCGGGCGTGCCGATGGTGCTGGCGCCGCGGTTCTCGGCCTCGGGGTTCTTCGACGACCTGCGGGCGCACGGCGCGACCGTCTTCAACTACATCGGCGCGATGCTGACGATGCTCTACAAGCAGCCCGAGCGGCCCGACGACGCGCAGAACCCGGCGCGGGTGACCATCGGCGGAGCGGCGCCGGCGGAGCTCTGGCCAGCGTTCGAGGCGCGCTTCGGCCTCGAGA
Organism: Solirubrobacterales bacterium; assembly: GCA_025964075.1. Lineage (GTDB taxonomy): Bacteria > Actinomycetota > Thermoleophilia > Solirubrobacterales > Solirubrobacteraceae > JAOPZQ01. The sequence continues at coordinate 1,413 of JAOPZQ010000482.1, forward strand.
TCCTCGAGATCTACGGGCTCACCGAGACGGCGACGTTCGCCCTGGGCAGCCCGCCGGACGACATCCGCGTCGGCAAGATCGGCCTGCCGGTGAGCTGGGCCGAGGTCGAGGTCCACCGGGAGGACGGCTCGGTGGCCGAGGCCGGCGAGCCGGGGGAGATCATGGTGCGCACGACGCGCCCCAACGTCCTGTTCCAGGGGTACGACAAGAACGACGAGGCGACCGCGCGGGCGATGGCCGGCGGCTGGTTCCACACGGGCGACCGCGGCCGCCGCGACTCCGACGGCTACTTCGTCTTCCTCGACCGGCTGAAGGACTCGATCCGCCGGCGCGGCGAGAACATCTCGTCGTACGAGGTCGAGCGGGTCGTCAACTCGCACCCCGCGGTGGCCGAGAGCGCCGCGGTCGGCGTGCCCTCGGAGCTCGGCGAGGACGAGGTCATGATCGTCCTCGTCCCGCGCGACGGCGCCGAGCTCGACCCCGCGGAGCTCGTCTCCTTCTGCGCCGAGCGGATGGCCGGGTTCATGGTGCCCCGCTACGTGCAGGTGCGCCGGGAGCTGCCCAAGACCGCGACCGAGCGGGTGCAGAAGTTCGCGCTGCGCGACGAGGGCCCCGCCGGCGCGTGGGACCGGATGTCCCCGACCCCATCGACCTGAGCTCGACACGAGGAGAACCCGGATGAGCACCGCGCAGACGAGCACCCAGGACGCCTTCATCGGCGTCGACGTGGGCGGCACGCACACCGACGTCTCGGTCGTCGTCGGCGATCGGGTCGAGCGCGGCAAGGCGCTCACCACCTATGACGACTTCAGCCGCGGCGTGCTCGAGGCGGTCGCGGTGGCGGCCGGCCAGTTCGAGCTGTCGCTCGCGGACCTGCTCGGCCGCACGAAGCTGTTCATCAACGGCACCACCGTGGTCACGAACTCGATCGCCCAGCTGCGCGGCTCCCGCGTCGGCGTGCTCGTCACCTCGGGCTTCAAGGACACGTTCCGCTTCGCCGGCGGCCCGCGGCTGACCGAGCCGGACGACCACCTCCAGGTCAACGTCCCCGATCTCGTCGCGCGCGACGCGATCGCCGAGATCGACGAGCGGGTCGACTGGTCCGGCGCCGTCATCGCCCCGATCGACGTCGAGCAGGTCCGCGCCGAGACGCGGCGGCTGGTCGAGGAGGTCGGCGTCGACGCGATGGCGATCTGCTTCCTCTCGAGCTTCGTCAACGGCGCCCACGAGCTGGCCGCCGAGGCGGCGATCCGCGAGCTCTACCCCGACCTCTTCGTGACGCCCTCCCACCGCGTGTTCCCCGTCCTCGGCGAGACGCGCCGCTGGACGACCGCGGTGCTCAACTCGTTCGTGCAGGAGAACGCCGAGGGCTACCTGCAGTCGCTGAGCGGCAAGCTGCGCGAGGCCGGCCTCGCCGGCGGGCTGGCCTTCTTCCAGGGCCTGGGCGGCGGCATCAGCCTCGAGAAGGC
>JAOPZQ010000521.1 GCA_025964075.1 Solirubrobacterales bacterium
GGCGGCGAGCTCGTCCTCGCCGAGCGCGACGACGTACTCGGGCAGCGGCAGGCGCGCGACGACGACGCGCAGGCGGCGGGTGGCCGCCGCGAGGTGCCCGTCGGCGGCGTCGACCCGCGCCAGTCCCGCGAGCGCGGGCACGTAGCCGGGAAAGCGGGAGAGCGCGAGGCGATAGGAGCTCCGGGCCGGGCCGAGCCGGCCGCGGGAGAGCTCGAGCGCTCCGAGCAGCACCTGGACGTAGGCGACGTTCTCGGCGGTGTCGCCGCCCGCGGAGGCGGCGAGGCTCAGCGCGCCGACTGCGCCGGCGAGGTCACCGTGGAGCTCGCGCAGGTAGGACACGCGCGCATAGGCGGCGAGCGTCGGCTTCAGGTCGATCAGCCGCTGGAGCGTACGCTCGGCGGCCTGGTAGCGGCCGAGCTCGACGAGCGCGTCGACGAGCACGGGGTAGGGGGCGGCCGACACCGGGTTGGCCCGGTGGGCCGCCCGGCCAAGGGCGAGACCGCCGCGGAAGTCGTGGCGGGCGAGCGCGAGCGTGCCGGCGACGGTGAGGACGCCGGCGTCGCGCGGCCCGAGGCGCAGCCCGCCGTGGACGAGGCTGCCGGCGCGGGCGTAGAAGGCGGGGTCGCCGGTCTCGCGGACCTTCTCGAGGTAGGCGGCGGCAAGGGCGGAGTAGCCGCGCGGATCGCGCGGGCGGTCGCGCACGATCGACTGGAGCGTGGCGATCTGCTGGTCGGTCGTGGCACCCGGCACGAGCGTCGGCGCCTGTGCGGCGAGGTCGGGGGCGGGCGGCGTGCCGTGGTGGAGCGTCGCGGCCACGACGAGCGCCGCGAGGAACGCGAGCGCGGCGGCGGCGAGCGCGAAAGTGGTGGGACGGCGGAGCGTCATCGGTCTCCTCGGCGGCCGGGGGAGGGGGCGGGAGGGCCCGAATCGCGCGGGCCCTCCCGTTGGCGGTTTCGGACTAGGGCTGCGACCCCGTCGGGGGCTGCGGCACCGGGTCGTGGGCCGGCTCGATTCGCTTCAGGCTCGAGTTGAACCCGTCGTGCGGCGGGGCCACGTAGGGGAACGTGCTCAGGAACGGCATGTCGTTGTGGTCCACGCCGTCGCCGAGCGGCACGTTGTGACCGGCGAGGGCGCCCGCGATCACGCGGAGCTCGATGTCGGTCACGTCGTCACCGAGCCGCCGGCCGTTGGGGAAGCCGGCGAGGTCGCCGCCGATGACCCCGTAGCGGTTCGCCGTCGTGGTGGGCGGCACGCCGAGATTGACCTTGAGCGTGTCGGCCGGGACCGCGTTCGCGGCGATCTTCGTCTTGCCCGGCAGCCCGACGAGCAGCGCGTTCACGATGTCCGTCCGGTTGTGCTCCGGTGCGCCGATGTGGAACAGCGCGTTCATCACGCCGGCGAGCTCGGGGTTGAGCGCGTACTTGCCGTACAGCGCCGCGTCCCGGCCGGGCGTCGTCGCGTTGAACTGGTCCTTCTTGGCGACCGGGATGACCAGTTCGTTGATCAGCGGGTTGCCGAGGCGACTCACCTGCACGGTCCCGCCGCGCGCGCTGCCCTGGGCCTTGCGGGCTGCGCCGCCGAGGACGCTCACCCGCTTGCGATCGGTGGTCGACCAGACGCCGACGACGGCGTTCGCCGCCGAGAGCGAGGACACCGGCTTGTGGTCACGGGTGACCTGCGCCTCGGGGACCTGCAGCACGACCGAATGGACGTTGTAGCCCGCGAGGTCGTCCTTGCCGCCCGCGGCGTTGCCGGTCCCCATCCGCAGGTTGAGCGCGTCGAACGCGCCCCCGAGGTCGACGAAGAACGGATCGTCGCGCTGGCCGGCGAACACCTTGCCGCCGCCGTTCAGCGAGTGCATCGCCTGCGCGGCGACCGCGCCGTAGTTGGGGAACGTCTTGGGCCCGACGTTGTTCGGCGCGACCGGGACGCCGCGCGCGATCACCTTCGCGCTGCGCTCCCTTCCGTTCTTGTAGGCCTCGCGCGTCAGCGTGTAGGTCTGCACGACCTGGAGCTTCGGGTCGGCGATCGAGGTCACTCCCGGAAGGGCGTAGAGGAACGACGCCTTGTTCCGGTAGTGGGTCTTGAACTTGAACAGGTAGCGGACGTCCGGCTTCCCGTCGCCGGTGTTGTCGATGTTGATCCAGTAGTCGGCGTTGTCGTCGAACCGGTAGAAGTTCGGACCGCCGGCGGGATCCTCGAACGGGATCCAGTTCGCGACCACGGTGAGCGCGCCGGGAGCGTCGTTCGCCGTGAACGCGTACAGGTCGGTGTTGTCGGCCGTGGGGTCGAGCGCGGTACCCGGCGCCTCGCGATGGCTGGAGCCGAAGCTCAGGCTGACGGCGATTGCTCCGGCGGCCAGAGCGGCGAGGACGGCGAGCAAGCCCGTGAGGCCGAAACGGTGCCTCGAGCGCATGCTTCCTCCTTGGGACGGGGCGGGCGCGCAGCTGGTTCTCGCGGCCCTTGACGCTCTTCTGTACGCGCCGTCCCGAGGTTCAGATCACAAGAAAGTCCTGCAAATAAGCCACTTCTGCACCGGTGGTGCAACTGCGACGCGGTCGCACTTCGAACGGCGGCCACGAGGGGGGAGGGAGCGGTTTCGCGCTGGCAGAGGGGGGTGATTGAGGTTTCCGGCCATAGTGGCCGACAAGGTCAGTCACCCCCTCGTAGCCCGTTGTTTCCGGGCGTCAGAACGGCAGGGAGACGACGTGCGCCGTGCCGCCGCCGTCGACGGCCAGCTCGGTCCCCGGCTCAGCTTCCCGCCGCACGAGCGCCAGCGCGATCGGTCCGAACCGCGGTGACAGCACGGACGTCCCGACCACGCCTACGACCCGATCGCCCAGGCGCAGCGCCGTTCCCGGCGCGACGGGCTCGCTCAGCCGCAGCCCGCGCAGGTGGCGGTTCGGCTTCCCACGCCAGTGCAGGCGCGCAACCGTCTCCTGGCCGATGTAGCAGCCCTTCGTGAACGACACCGCCCGGGCGTTGAGGCCGGCCTCCTGGGGGATGACGGTGTCGTCGAGGTCGACGCCGTAGCGCGGCCGGCCGTGCTCGACGCGGACGACCTCGGCGGCCGCCTTGTCGACGGCCAGCGCGCCGGCGTCGAGCAGCGCCGCCGTCAGCGCGTCCGTCTCCGCCGAGTCGCAGATCAGGTCGAGGCCCACGTCGGTCGCCACGGCAACGGCGGCGATCCCGCCGATCTCGACGGCGCGGCTCGCGTGCTCCTCGGGCAGCCGCTCGAGGCCTGCCACCTCCCACGCGGCCGGGCCGATCAGGGACAGCAGGCCGCGCTCGAGCGTCCGCTTCTCGAGCTCGGCGTCCCAGCCGATGAGGCCGCGACGGACGAGGTTGAACAGCGCCTGGAGGCTCGGGCGCTCGGTGTCGACGAACAGCTCGTCGCCGAGGTCCAGAACGCGGAGGTCGCCGAGCATCTTGCCCTTGTTCGTGAGGAAGGCGGCGTAGCAGCCGGTGCCGGGCGTGAGCGCCTCGACGTCGTTCGTCACCTGCCCGCCCAGGAACTCCTTGGCCCCCCGGCCGACGAGCGCGAGCTTGCCCCGCTCGGAGCGGTCGAGCAGGCCGCAGGTCTCCGTGAGGGCGCGGTAGGCGTCGATCTGGGTCTCGACGGCGGGCATCGACACGAGCATAGAGGGCGCTCACGCCATGCTCTCATTGACTCTTGAACATCATTTTTAGGCTTGCCATAATTCTTGTTGAGTTATGGGCACACGGGAGCAACAGCACCACCACCAGCCGTCGACCGCCGTCGAGGACTACGCCAAGGCGATCTACGCGCTCCAGCAGCGCTCGGGCGCGGCGGTGAGCACGAACGCTCTCGCCGACCGACTCGGCGTCACGGCCGCCTCGGCCTCGGGGATGGTCCGGAAGCTCGGCGAGCTCGGCTTCGCGACCCACGAGCCCTACAAGGGCGTGGAGCTGACCGATGCCGGCCGCCGCGTGGCGCTCGAGGTGCTCCGGCACCACCGTCTGCTCGAGCTCTACCTCGCCGAGAGCCTCGGCGTCCCGTGGGACCGCGTCCACGACGAGGCGGAGGTCCTCGAGCACCACATCTCCGAGGAGCTCGAGGAGCTGATCGCCGCCAAGCTGGGCGATCCGACCCACGATCCCCACGGCGATCCGATCCCGACGCGCGACCTGACGATCGAGGAGGCGCTGACGGACGCGCTCGACACGCTGCCGGTCGGCGCCAGCGGATGCTTCGTGCGGGTCTCCGACTCCGACCCCGAGATGCTCCGCTACCTGGCGGAGCGCGGCATCGCGCCGGGCGACGGCTTCGTCGTCGAGGAGCGCCAGCCGTTCGGCGGGCCGCTGTTCGTGCGCTTCGGCGCGGACCTGCACGTACTCGGGGGAGACCTCGCGCGCGCGATGCGGGTGGACGGCCACCGGGCATGACCCCGCCGCCCCCCGCCGACGCGGCCGTCCTCCGGGCGCCCGCGATGACGCCGCTTCAGCAGATCCGCTCCCGCGGCCGGATCCGCGGTGTGCTGCCGCTGCTCGGCCCGGCGTTCGTCGCGGCCGTCGCCTACGTCGATCCGGGCAACTTCGCGACGAACGTCGCCGGCGGCGCGAAGTACGGCTACCTGCTGCTGTGGGTGATCCTGGCCGCCAACCTGATGGCGATGCTGATCCAGTCGCTCTCCGCCAAGCTGGGCCTGGCGACGGGGCGCAACCTGCCCGAGCTCTGCCGCGACCACTTTCCGCGGCGCGTGACCTTCGGCCTCTGGGTGCAAGCGGAGCTGATCGCGATGGCCACCGACCTCGCGGAGTTCGTCGGCGCGGCGATCGCCCTGAACCTGCTCTTCGGCGTGCCGCTGTTCACGGCCGGGCTGATGACCGCCGTCGTCGCGTTCGGGATCCTCGCGCTGCACTCGCGCGGCTACCGGCGCTTCGAGATGGTCATCGCGGGGCTGCTCGCGCTGATCCTGCTCGGCTTCCTCTACGACACGTTGCGGATCGGCGCCGACGCCGGCGGGGTCGCCAAGGGCTTCCTGCCGGGCTTCGCCGGCACCGATTCGATCCTCCTCGCCACCGGCATCCTCGGCGCGACGGTGATGCCGCACGTGATCTACCTGCAATCGGGGCTGATGATCAACCGCGTCCCGGCGCACGACGACGCCGAGCGCCGCCGCCTGTTCCGCTTCGCCCGGCTCGACGTGCTGATCGCGATGGGGATCGCGGGCGCCGTCAACATCGCGATGCTGGTCATGGCCGCGTCGCTGTTCCACGGGTCGGGACGGACCGGCATCGACTCGATCGAGGGCGCCCACGCGGGCCTGAGCGCCCTGGCCGGCTCGGGCGCCGCGCTCGCCTTCGCGATCGCGCTGCTGGCGTCGGGCTTCGCGTCCTCGTCGGTCGGCACGTACGCCGGCCAGGTCGTCATGCAGGGCTTCATCGCTCGCTCGATCCCGCTGGTCCTGCGCCGCGCGATCACGATGACCCCGGCGCTGATCGTGCTCGCGATCGGCCTCGACCCGAGCCGCGCGCTCGTCATCTCCCAGGTGGCGCTCTCGTTCGGGATCCCGTTCGCGCTGATCCCGCTGGTCATGCTCACCCGCCGCCGCGACGTCATGGGGGACCTCGTCAACCGGCCCGCGACGACGATCGTCGCGTCGATCGTCGCCGCGCTCATCGTCGCGCTCAACGTGTTCCTGCTCGTCCAGACGTTCGCGGGCTAACGCGTCAGGATCTGCGCGGCGCCGCCCGGCTTGCGCTGCGCCCACACGACCCGCGCGCCGTCGTAGTCGAACCCGACGAGCTGGCTCCGGCCGGCGTGGAACGTCGCGACGTTGCGGGTCGTGCCGGCGAGGTTCGTGAGCGTGAGCTCGGTCACGCCTCCGCCCAGCGGCCGCTCGAACGCGATGCGGTCTCCGGCGAACGCGATCGGGCCGCCGCTGGCGAACAGCCCGAGGAGCGGCACGCCGCGCGGGTGAGCATCGTCGTACCACGAGAGGTCGTAGCGGGGGCCGACGGTGCTCGCCGACGGATCGAACAGCGCCGCGCCCAGGCGCCCGTCGCGGCGGAGCGCGAGCTGGTCGTGCCCGATCGTCAGCGCCGGGTCGCGGACCGTGTAGGCGACGCGGCCGTTCGCCACGTCGTAGACCGTGATCGGGTCGCCGGCGCCGCGCGCGCCCTGCTGCTGCCAGGCGACGAACTCGCCGGCCGCCGTGAGGTTGGCGACCGGCGCCGCGCCGGTGGCGAGGGAGACGGTGCGGGTGCTGCCGGCGGCATGCAGCAGCACGCGGAAGCGCTGAGTGACCGGCGCGCAGCCGTCCTCCTCGGTCACGCTCACGGACCGGCGACCGGCGAGCGCGAGGTCGCGGGTCAGCGTCGCGGGCCGGCAGGCGGTGCCCGTGTCGAGCTCCCGCCACAGGACCTCCACCTTCGTGCCGCTGTGGGCGATCCGCACGACGAACTGCTGGCGGCCGGCGAGGGGCCGGGGCCGCGTCCAGACGACCTCGGGCTGGCGACCCGGTCGCGCGACCCTGACCGTCAGCGCCGTCCGGCCCCCGCCCTCGGCCCAGTACACGCGCTTGCCCGCGAGCACGGGCCCCGCGGTCACGCGCGCGCTCGCGACGCGGGTCGCCGCGACGGCCGGGGCCGGCGCGGCGAGGGCGAGGCATAACGCGAGCGGGATCAGGCGGCGGACGGGCACGGGCGGGCGCAAGGTAGCGAAGCCGCTAACGTACCCGCGCCATGGGACTTGCGGACCGCTTCCAGGAGATCGTCGACTCCCTGCCCGACGACTGGACGGACCTCGAGCTCGACCTGCGCATCTTCGACGAGACCCGCTACGTCGACGCCGCGGTCTACCTCGTCGTCTGCAACGCGCAGCCCTACTCGCGCAACGACTGGCACTGGCGCCTCAACGTCGCCCATCGCTTCGGCCACGCGGCCGCGGCCCCGGCGACGCACGGTGCGCTCAAGCTGCTCGACAACGCCGGCATCGTCGGCGAGCTGGCCGTCCGCCAGGTGCGCGAGGGCCGGGTCGAGGTCGTCCCCCTGTGGGGCCGGCCCGAGTCGGTGCGGCAGGAGTTCCGCAAGACCCGCGCCCAGTAGTCAATGGCTGATCCCACGACCCCGCGCACACGGATGCGGCGCCGGATGGGCGCCGGATCGGGATCATCGGAGGAGGCCAGACATCCAGTGTTGTCCTCCTCCTGCTTCCCCCGCCCGGCATCCCCCCGGCATCCGCCCCGCGCACACGCGGCCGCGGAAGCAGCCATCTAGTGGCCCGCATCGTGATCTGGGTACCGGACCTGCTCTTCGGCTCGAACGTGCTCGGGATGCTGCGCGCAGCCGGGCACGAGGCGGTGCTCGTCCCCGACGCCGGGCGCGCGGGGGAGGAGGCGCCGGGCTCCGAC
>JAOPZQ010000535.1 GCA_025964075.1 Solirubrobacterales bacterium
GCGGAGCGGCCGGTCGTGATGGCGGGCACGAACCTCTACTGGGGCCACGGCGAGGACGCGCTGCTGCGGCTGATCGAGGCGCTCCGCGTTCCCACGGTCCTCAACGGCATGGCGCGCGGCTGCGTCCCCGCCGACCACGAGCTGTTCTTCTCGCGGGCGCGAGGCGAGGGCCTGAAGGGCGCGGATGTCGCGCTCGTGATCGGCGTCCCGATGGACTTCCGCCTCGGCTTCGGCCAGAGCTTCGGCCCGGAGACCGAGATCGTGGTGATCGACGTCGCCGAGCCCCAGCGCGAGCATCCGCGCCCGGTCGCCGCCGAGCTCTACGGCCCGCTGCCGGCAACGCTCGAGGCGCTCGCCGCGGGCGCGGCCGGCGGGCCTGACCGTGGCGGCTGGGTCGCCCGTCTGCGCGCGGCCGAGGACGAGAAGCGGGCCGCCGAACGCGCGGAGCTCGAGGACGACCGCGCGCCGCTGCACCCGATGCGGGTGTACGCCGAGCTCGCGCGGGTGCTCGACCGCGGCGCGATCGTCGTCGGCGACGGCGGGGTTTTCGTGGCCTACGCGGGCCGCGTGGTCGACTCCTACGAGCCCGGGCGCGGGCTAGACCCCGGCCCGTTCGGCTGCCTCGGCTCGGGTCCCGGCTACGCGCTCGCGGCCAAGCTCGCCCACCCCGACCGCCAGGTCGTCCTCCTGCTCGGCGACGGCGCCTTCGGCTTCAGCGGGATGGAGTTCGACACGCTCGCCCGGCACGGCGTCAACGTCGTCGGCGTGATGGGGAACAACGGGATCTGGGCGCTCGAGCACCACCCGATGAAGTTCCTCTACGGCTACTCCGTCGCGGCCGAGCTCCGCCCCGAGACGCGCTACGACCAGGTCGTCGAGGCGCTGGGGGGCCATGGCGAGCTCGTGCGCACGCCGGACGAGCTGCGGCCCGCGCTCGACCGGGCGCTCGCCGCGGATCGGCCCGCGCTCGTCAACGTGATCACCGATCCCGAGGTCGTATACCCGCGCAAGGCCAACCTGGCCTAGGTTAGGCTGGCCGGCCATGGCCAGCGGCACCCGCACCGGGGCGACCCAGCCGCTGCTCGCGGGCGACGAGGCGGTGCGCTTCCTCGCCGAAGCGAGCGCGAGCGCCGGCGCCACGCTGGACTACGAGCGGGTCCTGGCGGACGCCACGTGCGCAGCCGTCCCGCGCTTCGCGGACTGGTGCGCGATCGACCTCGTGAACCAGGACGGGACGGTACGCCAGATCGTCAGCGGCGACCTCGATCCGGAGCACGAGGCGCTTCTCGCCGAGCTGCGCGACGCCGACTGCGCGGGCGTCGTCCGCCCCGGCCCGCGGGTCCACATCGTCGTCCCGCTCACCGCGCGCGAGCACGCGATGGGGGCGATCACGTTCCTCTCGACGACGTCCGGCCGGCACTACGGCGAGTCCGACGTGGAGCTCGCGGCCGACCTCGCGCGCCGGCTCGCGCTGGCGGTCGACAACGCCCGCCTGTACATGGAGGCCGAGCGAGCGAGCGAGCGAGTGGCCGTCCTCGCGGAGGCCAGCGCCAGCGTCGGGGCGACGCTCGACTACGAGCGCGTGCTCGGCGATGCCGCGCGCGCCGCCGTTCCCCGCTTCGCGGACTGGTGCGCGGTCGACGTCGTCGAGCCCGACGGCACGTTCCGGCAGATCACGAGCCTGCTTTCCGATCCGGAGGAGCACGAGCTGCTCATGGAGCTGCGGCGCCGCTACCGGAGCGAGCTCGGGGCGAGCGCGGGCGTGACGCGGGCCGTCGCCACCGGCGAGCCCGAGCTCCGCACCGACGTGCGCGGCGCCTCGGATCTCGCGCTGCGGCCGGAGGAGGGCGAGACGTACGAGCGCCTCGCGCCCCAGTCCTACATGATCGTTCCGCTCGTCGCCCGGGACCGAACCCTGGGGGCGATGACGTTCCTCTCGACCACCCCCGGGCGCCACTACGGACCGTCCGATCTCGACCTGGCGACCGAGCTGGCGCGGCGGCTCGCGCTCGCCGTCGACAACGCGCGGCTCTACGACGAAGCGGGCCGGGTGCGCGACCGGCTGAGCTTCCTGCTCAAGGCGAGCGAGCTGCTCGGCGAGACGCTCGACCTCGACGCGATGCTCGGCCGCCTCGGCGAGCTCACGGTGCCGACCCTGGCGGACGCGTGTCGGATCTACCTGCTCGAGCCGGACGGCAGGCTGCGGGCCGTCTCCATCACGCACGCCGATCGGGCGAAGGCCGCGCTCGCCGCCGAGATCCAGCGGCGCTACCCCGTCGAGCCCGCGGACGAGGTCGGGGCCGCCCGGGTCGTACGGACGCGACAGCCCCAGCTGATCCCCGACATCCCCGACGACGTACTCGTCGCGGTCGCCCACAACGAGGAGCATCTGCGCATGCTGCGCGACATCGGCATGCGGTCGTCGCTGAGCGTGCCCGTGATGGGCCGCGACGGCCCGCTCGGCGCGATCACGCTGATCGCCGCCGAGTCCGGCCGCCGGTTCGGGGAGGACGAAGTCCACCTCGGCGTGGAGTTGGCTCGCCGCGCCGGCGCGGCGATCGAGAACGCCCGGCTCCACGCCGCGGTCTCGCACCGGGCAGCGAGCTCGGAGGAGACGCTGGGCGTGCTCATCGACGGCGTGCACGACTCCGCGATCTTCATGCTCGATCCCGACGGGATCATCGTGAGCTGGAACGAGGGCGCCGAGCGCATCACGGGCTACCGGGCGGAGGAGATCATCGGCCGGCACTTCTCGCGCTTCTACACCCGCGAGGACGCCGAGCGCGGCCATCCGGCCGACGAGCTCGAGATCGCCGCCGCGGAGGGCCGGTACGAGGAGGAGGGCTGGCGGCTCCGCAAGGACGGGTCGCGGTTCTGGGCCAGCGTCGCCGTCACGCGGCTCCTGTCCCCCGACGGCGAGCTCCGCGGCTTCGCGAAGGTCACCCGCGACATGACCGCCCGCAAGCGCTTCGAAGTGGAGCTGCGGCGCTCCAACGAGGAGCTCGAGCGCTACGCCTACGTCGCGTCCCACGACCTCTCGGAGCCGCTGCGCGCCATCGCCGGGTTCAGCGATCTCCTGCGCCGGCGCTTCGCCGACCAGCTCGGTACTGAGGGCGACTCGTTCCTCGACGCGATCACCGACGGCGTCGGCCGCATGCAGGCGCTGATCGACGACCTCCTCGCGTTCTCCCGGCTCGACAGCAGCGGGCGGACAGCTCAGCCCGTGGCGATCGCCGAGGTGGTGGACGAGGCGATCCGGTCGCTCGACTCCATCGTGGCCAGATCCGGGGGGCGCGTGAACGTGCCAGGCCCGCTCCCCGTCGTGTCCGGCCAGCACAGCCAGCTCGCGCAGCTCTTCCAGAACCTGATCGGAAACGCGCTGAAGTTCGTCGCCGACGGGCCGCCGATCGTGGTCGTCTCGGCGGAGCGCGGCGCGGACCGGTGGCTCTTCTCGGTGCGGGACAACGGCATCGGAGTCGACCCGGACGACCGCGAGCGCATCTTCGACGTGTTCGAGCGCCTGCACCGACGCGACGAGTTCGGCGGTACGGGCGTGGGCCTCGCGATCTGCCGCAAGGTCGTGGAGATCCACGGGGGGGAGATCTGGGTCGAGCCCGCGCCGGAGGGCGGCTCGGTCTTCCGGTTCACGCTGCCGCCGGGTTAAGCAGAGAGCCGCCCGCCAGGGGGGCGGACGGCTCTCAAAGGTGGCCCAGTCAGGACGGGCAGGGGTACGTGCCTTGAAAGGGCCTCTGAGCGGCTCGGGCGGCGGGAGGCGCCGTTGTCGATGCGGCTATCGCCCGAGCCTATGTCCGGGGCGCGGAGTCGATGCACGACCCCGTTACCCGGTCTGGACACTCTTTCGCTCGCGAGCCCCGCCGGCAATAGAACATTCGTCGAGGCGCGCCCGCGGTCAGGCCGCATCGAGCGCCGCGCCGCGCAGGATGTCGTGCTCGGAGATCTCGACCCGGCCGAGCCCGAACGCCTCCAGCACCTGGAGGAGGATCACGACGCCGGCGACGATCGTCGGCGCGCGGTCCGGGTGCAGCCCGGTGACCTTCCGCCGCTCCGGGAGCGGGAGCGCGGCGAGCCGCTCGAGGAGGCCGCGGCAGTCCGCGATCGACAGGACGTAGCCGTGGACCTTCGCCGGATCGTAGGGGTCGAGCTTCTGGTCGATCGCGGCGAGCGACGTGGCCGTTCCGGCCACCGCGACGGCGGCGCGGGGCGCTCGTCGTGCCGTTTCGGGAACCGCGGCGTCGATGATGCCGCGGACCTCGGTGGCGAGCGCGTCGATCTCGTCGGCCGTCGGGGGATCCGCGTGGATGTGGCGCTCGGTCTGCCGGACCACTCCGGCCTGGGTCGAGACGTGGAAGTCGACCTCGCCGCGGGCGCCGACGACGAGCTCGGTCGACCCGCCGCCGATGTCGACGACGACGAGCGGCGTCCGGTCGTCCGGGTCGCGCTCGCTGGTCGCGCCGAGGAAGGTCAGGCGCGCCTCCTCGTCGCCCTCGATCGTCCGGGCGTCGAGTCCGTAGCGCTCCCGCACGGTCGTCGTGAACTCGGCGCCGTTCGCCGCGTCGCGCACCGCGCTCGTGAGGACGGCGACGGCCTTGTCGGCGGTCGCCTCGTCGATCGCCTTCCGGTACTCGTCCAGGACCGTGTAGACGCGCTGCATCGCCTCGTCGGCGAGGCGGCCGCTGGCGTCGACGCCCTGGCCGAGGCGCGTGACCTCGGAGCGCCGCGCGAGCTCCGCGGTGACGCGGCCGTCTTTTACGTCGGCGATCAGCAGCCGCGTCGAGTTCGTCCCGATGTCGACGACGGCGACTCGCATCGAGTTGTCAGGCCACCGGGTGGGGCATCGGCCGGCCGTCGAGCGCGGCGAGCAGGTTGTCGACCGCGAGGTCGGCCATCCGTGCCCGGGTCTGCTGCGTGGCGGAGCCGAGGTGGGGGAGCACGATCAGGTTGGGAGCCTGGAGGAGGGGGTCGTCGGGCGGCAGCGGCTCGGGGTCGGTGACGTCGAGCGCGGCGGCGGCGATCGTACCGGCGTACAGCGCCGCGGCGAGCGCCGCCTGGTCGACGATCGGCCCGCGCGCCGTGTTGACCAGGATCGCGGTCGGCTTCATCTTGGCGAGGGCCTGCGCGTCGATCAGGTGCCGCGTGCCTGCGGTGAGGGGCACGTGGATGGAGACCACGTCCGAGCGCTCGAGCACTTGGTCGAGCGCCGCGTCGTTGTCGCGCCGCCCGGTGTGGATCACCCGCATGCCGAACCCCTCGGCGCGTCGGGCGACCGCGCGGCCGATCCGGCCCATCCCGACGATCCCGAGCGTCGCGCCATCGAGCTCGACGCCGAGCATCCAGTCCGGCGACCACGTCGTCCACTCGCCGTTGCGCACTGCGGCCATCCCCTCGGGGAGCCGCCGCGCCGCGGCGAGGATCAGCGCGAACGCGACGTCCGCCGTGGCGTTCGTGAGGACGTCCGGCGTGTTCCCCACCGGGATCCCGCGCGCCCGGCACGCGTCGAGGTCGACGTTGTCCACCCCGACCGCGTAGTTCGCGACGGCCCGCAGATGCGGCGCGGCGTCGAGCAGCTCGGCGTCGACCCGCTCCGTCAGCGTCGACAGCAGGCCCTCGGCGTTGGCGATGCGGTTCAGGAGCACGTCCCGCGGCGGCGGGCCGGGCTCGCTCCAGAGATCGAGCTCATGCTTTGCCGCGAGCCGATCAACGGCATCTCCGGGCAGGCGGCGGGCGACGAGGACACGGGCCACGGTCCGGCATTTTGCCTTGTCCGGCCCGGCGGCCCATTGCTAGGATTTCGTTCACACCGCGGGGTGGAGCAGTCTGGTAGCTCGTCGGGCTCATAACCCGAAGGTCGCGGGTTCGAATCCCGCCCCCGCTATGAAGGAACGGCCCGCGTTCGCGAGCCTTTTGTTTCGCGGAGCCTCACGACCGCAGCGGCGACTCGGGATCGACGGGCGTGAAGTTACAGCCGAGCGATCACTACGAGCGCCCGGATGCCGTCCCAGATCGACACCGCGCCGCCGATGAGGAACATCCCGATCGCCGCGAGCAGTGTCCAGTAGTACCGCTGGGGCCGTAGCCGAACGGGTGGGTCGAGTCGGCCCGTCGCCGGCTGCGCCGGACCGCGACGTACAGCAGGACCTCGTTGCCGGCGTCGCCGACCGTGTGCAGCGTCTCGGCGAGCAGCGCCGGAGAACCCGTGAGCGCGGCCGCCGTGCCCTTCGCCGTTGCGATTGCCGTGTTGGCGGCGAGCGCGGCGAAGATGCTGCCGAGGCTCTCGTCGGGCGATCGCGTTGCTGCCATGGCCGCGCGTATCCATATCGAGTTCGCGACAGGGCGCCAAGACCACCAAGACCACCGAGGCCTATCGCCACTGCCACCCGGACCGGCGGGCGGCCGCAGCGAAACGGGTCCCTCCATGCCCCGGGTCGGTACCGTCCCGCGCCACGATGGACGTGCTCTTCGCCTCCGAGGTCCTCGTTCCCGCGGTCGGAGCGGCGGAGCGCACCATGCTCGAGTGGGCGGAGGGTCTCCGCGGACGGGGGCACGACGTCGAGACGGTGTACCTGCCGCCGGAGCCGCGCCCCACGCTCGAGCGCTACTGGCGCTGGCGGGCGCAGCAGCGCTCGGAGCTCGGCGGCCTCGTCACCAAGGCGGTGGAGCGGCGGCCGCCGGACGTCGTCGTCGCGCAGCTCCACGGCGCGCCCGCCGCGCTCGCCGCG
>JAOPZQ010000557.1 GCA_025964075.1 Solirubrobacterales bacterium
CGGCGCGTCCCCTCCGCGACGGCGAGCCGACGCCGCGTCGAGGAGCCCGCGGTCGACGCGGCCTCGCGCCCGCGCGCCGGGCACGGCAGTCGCTCGATCACCCCTCCGCGTGGCGCCACGCCTCGACGAACTCCTCCGCCTCCATCGTGCTCAGGTCCTCCCGCAGCGCGCGCAGGACGCGGGACGCGTGGCGCGGCGGGAGGTCCCAGAGGTAGAGGACCTCGCCGGACTGCAGGTCGACGACCTCGACGCGGTCGAGCCGCTCCGGTCCGGCCAGGAAGGCGGGGCCGCGGCCACGGCGGGTGACCTTCAGCTGGTAGAGGAGGCGGGCCTTCACGTCGCCGCCGCGGCCAGTGCCGCCGCGGCTACCTCGACACCGTCGTCGCCGGTGAAGATCTCGCCCGCCGGCGTGACGATCGCCGGGAGCGCCCCGACGCCCGCCTCGACCGCGAACGCCGTCGCCGCGTCGAGCGCACGGGAGACGCCGCGGGTCTCGATCGCGCGCACGATCGCCGCGGGATGCATCTCCGCGGCCGCGCCGGCGAGCAGGAACGTCTCCTCGTCGCCGGGATCCCGCCCGCCGGCGTAGGCCTGGCGGAACGCCGCCAGGCAGAAGGCGACGGTCTTCCCGATCTGCTTCGCGTAGACGGCGGCGAGCATCGCGCGGCGCGTGTCGGAGGAGCGCTCGGGCCAGCGCGGGGCGAGGAGCCCGCGGTCCGCGGCGCGGCGCTCGATCTCGGCCCGGTCGAGCGCCCCGAGCGCAAGGTCCGCTCCGTGCACGGGCCACCACTCCGCGAGCTCGGGCAGGTCCTGCAGCACCCGCTCGGCGACGAGCCAGCTCTCCGGCGAGCCGACGTCGAAGACGAAGCGGGCCTGGGAGCGGCCCGGCTCGGTGGCCACCCGCTCGACGCGGAGCGAGGGCATCGGCTCAGCCGTGGATCAGCCAGCCGTCCGCGGCCCGGGCGGCCTCCATGACCGCCTCGGACAGCGTCGGGTGGCCGTGGACGATGCGGGCGAGCTCCGAGTAGCCGCCCTCCAGCGCGCGGGCGTTGACGAGCTCCTGGATGAGCTCCGTCGCCTTCGCCCCCACGATGTGCCCGCCCAGCAACTCCCCGTACTTCGTCTCGCCGACGATCTTGACGAGCCCGGTCCGGTCGCCGTACACGGTGCCCGCGCCGACCGCTCCGTACTGCAGCTTCCCAACGGTCACCTCGAAGCCCTGCTCCCGCGCCTGGGCCTCGGTCAGTCCGAAGCTCGCGACGTTCGGCGTGCAGAACGTCGCCCGCGGGATGTCGATGTACTCGATCGGATGGGTCTCGAGGCCGGCGGCATCCTCGACGGCGATGATGCCCTCGTCGCTCGCCTTGTGCGCGAGCGCGGGGCCGGGGACCAGGTCGCCGATCGCGTAGACGCCCTTCAGCGACGTCCGCAGCGCTCCGTCGACCGCGACCAGACCGTCCTCGCCGAGCTTCACGCCCGCGTCCTCGAGACCGAGGCCCTCGACGTCCGGCCCGCGGCCGGCGGCGATGACGAACCACTCGAACTCGCCCTGCTCGTCGCCGAACGTGCAGGTGACGCTCCCGTCGCCGGCCACGACGTCCTTGACGAGCGTGTTCGTCCGGATCTCCATCCCCTGCTTCTTCAAGCCGCGCTCGGCGAGCTTCGAGATGTCGGCGTCCTCGGTCGGGAGGACGCGGTCGAGCGCCTCGAACATCGTCACCTTGCTGCCCAGCCGCGCGTAGGCCGAGGCGATCTCGGCGCCGCTGGCGCCGGCGCCGACCACGGCCAGCGTCTTCGGGAGCTCGTCGAGCGCCCACGCCCCCTCGGTGCCGATCACGCGACCGCCGAACTGCGTGCCGGGGATCGGCCGGGGGACGGACCCGGTCGCGATGATCACCGTCTTCGCCTGGATCTCCGTGCCGTCGAACTGCCCGCCGACGCGGACGTTGCCGTCGTCGGTGACGGAGCCGTGACCCTCGATCAGCTCGATGTTGTTCTTCTTGAAGAGGCCCGACACGCCGCCGGTCAGCGTCTTGACGACCTTGAGCCGGCGGTCGGTGACCTTCGACCACTCGATCTCGCGTCCGCTGACGGCGATCCCGTAGTCCTCGGCGTCATCGATCTCGGAGAGGACGTCGGCGACGCGGAGGACGGCCTTGGCGGGGATGCACGCGTAGTTGAGGCAGCGGCCGCCGACCTGATCCTTCTCGATCACGGCGGTCTTCATTCCGAGCTGGGCGGCGCGGATCGCGGCCACGTAGCCACCCGGTCCCGAGCCGATGACGATGCAGTCGTAGGAGGAGTCAGGCATGGGCGATGAGACTATCTAGGCGGACACGGCGGCGTCCGCGTGCCGGACGCGGAAGGCGGGAACGTCGCCGCGGATGCCCTTCAGCTTCTTCCGGCCGGCGAACGAGAAGCGGAAGCCGTTCTCGACGGCGCCCTTGACCTCCTCGTCGGCGAGCACCGCTCCGGGCCTCGCGATCGCGGTGAGCCGGCTGGCGAGGTTGACCGGCGGTCCGTACCAGTCGCCCGCGTGGCGGAGCGTGGGACCGTAGGCGATGCCCGCGCGGATCTGCGGGAAGCCGTCGCCCTGGGCGTCGACGGCCTCCACCAGGGCGAGCAGCGCCTCGAGCAGCGGCGCCGGCTCGGGCGCCACGAGCATCGCCGCGTCGCCGATGAGCTTGACCACGCGCACCGGCGAGGAGACGACGTCCTGGGTCAGCGCGTTGAAGCGCCGGACGACGTCGCCCAGCGCCTCGGGTCCGGTCTCCTCGCCGAGGCGCGTGAACCCGACGAGGTCGGCGAACCCGACGGCCGCCGGCTCGCCGCCGCCGAGCGCGCCCTCCGTGAGCTCGGCGCGCGTGACGACCTCCTGGCGGATCTGCTCGCGCAGGTGGCCGGCGAGGACCTGCTGGAGCATCGGGCCGACCTCGGGCACCAACCCCTGGGCCGCCTTGGCGTAGCGGAGGCCGCGCTCGTACTCGGTGTCGCCCGGCCGCGCGAGCGCCTGGCCGACGAGCTCCCGCATCGCCGAGGCGACGTTCGCCATCGAGCGCCCGATCACCCGGGCGACCTCGATCAGTCCCTCCTCGGGGAGTCCGGCGTCGGCGAACACCTTCGCCCGCTTCGCCGCCTCGAGGTCCGCCTCGGTGTAGACGGGCTCGTCGGGGTCGGTGAGCGGGAAGCCCAGCGCCTGCCACTGGCGATCGAGGAACTCGCGGGGGACGCCGGTCCTCTCCGCCAGCTCCCGGGCGCTGTACTTCGCCTCCTCGGCGCCGAGAAGGCGCTCCACCGGCACCAGCGCCAGCCGTTCCTCCCGCACCGCCCGCTCGAGGTCCGCGAACGGAACCCCGGACTCGTCGAGCTCGCGCAGCAGCCGGAGGCGGGCCTCGCGCTCGCGCTCGTCCTCGAGGCCCTCGAGGAGCGGCTCGAAGTCGGGCTCGGTCACGGCGCGGCGGGCCGGGCCGGCGCCTGCATCCGCGACATCACGCGGACGAGCTTCCAGAACAGCCGGCCGCCGAACCCGATCACGGCGAGGCACAGGACGACCGCGAAGAGGTTCGACGCTCGCACGAGGAACAGGGCGAAGACGACGATCGCGACGCCGAGCACCGCCTCGAAGCCGAGCACCGCCCAGTAGCGCATCCGCCACATGCCGGCGGCGGCGCCGAGCATGATCGCGGCGAAGAGCAGGCCGCCGAGGACCGGGTTGCCGTGCCCGTGGATCTTGTAGCCGCTGGCCATCAGGCCGAGGTTCGCCACCGCGAGCACGACCGCGACCGCCGCGGCGATCGTCACGGGCAACGGTCGCTCGCCCGGTTCGTAGGGCGCGAGCGTCGCGCGGACCGCCGCGTTCCGGACCTCGGAGCGGCTCACGGTCGCCCGCGTCGCGGTGCCGCCGGAACCCGCGGGTTTCTTGCGGCTACGCGGCGCCACGGAGCACCTCCGCCGGCCGGAGCGCGCGCGCCGCGGCC
>JAOPZQ010000559.1 GCA_025964075.1 Solirubrobacterales bacterium
CGCGGCGAGCACCGCCGCCGCCGACCGCGCCGTCGAGGCGGCGAGCGCGGCCGAGACGAACCTGAGCCAGGGCCTCGCGACGCTGCGCGATGCGATCTCCCGCCTCGCCCCCGGCAACCTGGTCGTCGTCAATCCCAAGCGCGTGCAGGAGGCTCTCGACGAGGCCGTCCGCCGGGGGCGCGTCACTCGCGACGACGCCGAGGAGCTCGTCACCGAGATCCTCAACCGCGGGCGCAAGCAGACCGAGGGCGTCCTCGGCGAGATCGAGGCGCTCCTCGAGCGCGGTCGCCAGCAGCTCGAGGACGCGCGCAAGCGCGCGGACTCCGCCGCCGGCAAGGTCCGCCGCTCGGGCGCGGCCGACCGCGTCGTGCGGGCCGCCGATCGGGCTCGGCGAACCGTGGGCGTCGGGCCGTCGTTCCCGATCCTCGGCTACGACGACCTCACCGCCGGCCAGGTCGCCGACCGCGTCGGCGAGCTCGGTCCGGCCGAGCTCCGCAAGGTCCGCGACTACGAGCGCCGCCACGCGAATCGCAAGTCGGTCCTCGAGGCGATCGAGAAGTCGCTCCCCTAGAAGCCGCCCGGGCGGGACATCGAGAGAATGCGGCGCCGAGCCCCAACAACGGCGGCCACGAGGGACGCGGGTTCGGCCCCACGGCAACGGTGATGCGGATCGAGCACCCTCTACGACACCAATCCGCATCACCGGCCAGCCGGCCGCTCGATCTTGCCCCTCGAGGCGCTGCTGTCTCGACCTAGATCCCGAGGTCGCCGGCCATCGCCCCGAAGTCGAGCGAGGCGCCGGTGAGCTCGCCGAGCAGCTCGTCGGCGTCGAGCCGCTGGCCCTGCGCCCACAGCGCGCGCAACGCCGCGCCGGCCTCGGGCTCCGCCCACCACGCCGGCCCGAAGCGCTCGCGCAGGTGGGCGCGCATGTGCGTCTCGAGCGCCCAGGCGCGCAGGTACTTCGCGACGTAGAAGCCGGGGTCGACGTCGGCGAGGAACGTCTCCCGCGGCCACTCGATGTGCAGCGCATCGCCGAGTCGGCGTGCGTAGGCGTCGGCCATGCGGTCGAGCGACGGCGCGGCGTGGAGCTCGAGCTCGTAGGCGAGCTTCGCGCTGTAGCGGCGCAGGTAGAGCAGCCGCTGGGCCCGCGCGTGCGCCAGGCGGCCGGCGCCGTCGTGCGCGTCGAGGTGGGCGGCGAGCCAGCCCGGGTCCTCGATCAGGTGGTCGAACAGGAACGCGAACGCCTCGGTGACCGAGTTGTCGCCCAGGCAGCGATATTCGAAAGGGAGAGCGGGGTCGACATTGCCGTAGTGCTCGGTGTGCCCGGCTTCGTGGAAGAGCACGACGTAGTCGTCGACGCCGCCGACCGGCGGCAGCACGAGGTAGACCTCGTCCGGCACGCGGACCGGCGCGCAGAACGCCCGCGGCGACTTCGTCGGCCGGGGATCGACGTCGAGGACGACGTTGGGCTGCGCGTCGAGATCGATGCCGAGTCCGCCGAGCGTGGCGCGCAGGCTCGGCACGAGGCGCTCGGCGGGGAAGGCGGCGTCGGCGCCGGCGTCGCGCAGGAACCACGGCACGTCCGCGCGGCGCAGGTCGGCCAGCCCGGCGCCGGTGACCCGGCGCAGCTCGGGCTCCATGGTCGACGGGTACGCGGCCTCGGTGGCGGCGAGGAAGCCCTCGGTCTGGCGGCCGAGCGCGGCGAGGTCGAGAGCGGCGACGTCCTCGATCATCGCGCGGTAGCTGGGCCAGCCGAGGTCGCGCGCGAGCGCGTGCTGCGTCTCGATCGCCTCGCGGTACAGCGGGCCGAGAGAATCGGCGACCGCCGCGTTGCGCGCGTCCTCGAGTGCGCCGCGCCGCTGGCGGTCGGCCTCGGTCGCCTGCGCCACGGCCGCCTCGCGGTAGCCGATCGCCATGCCGTCCACGTGGATCTGGAGCGAGGCCTCGCGGCGGGCGAGCTCGGCCTCGACGTCGCGCGTCGCCTGGCCGAGGAACCCCTCGACCGCGAACTCGAGCAGGTAGCGGCGCCGGCGCGCCTCGTCGCCGCGCGTCTCCCCGCCCGCGGCGGTGCGCAGCTCCTCCACCGCCTCGCGCGTGAACAGATCCCCGTAGCCCGCGTAGACGGCTTCGAGCGGCAAGTCGGCCTGTAGACCGGCGAAGTGCCGGTAGTGCTCGCGGGTGAGCTCGGTGAGGAACGCTTCGGCGCGGGTGCGGTAGGTCTCGCGGTCCACGGGTTGCCATGCTAGGTGGCCATGTCGACCGGAGCTCCCTCCACCCCTCGCCCCGCCCGGGGCGACGTCCTCGATCTGACGATCGACGCGCTCGCCAACGGCGGCGCCGGCGTCGCGCGCCGGGAGGGCTACGTCGTGTTCGTCGAGGGAGCCATTCCCGGCGACCGCGTGCGCGCCCGCGTGACGAAGGCCAAGCGCGCCTACGCCCAGGCACGCGCCGAGGAGATCGTCGAGCCGAGCGCCGAGCGCCAGCCCGAGGTCGCGCATCACCCGGGCGCGCCGTGGCAGGCGCTGCCCTACGCGCGGCAGCTCGAGGTCAAGGGCGAGCAAGTCGAAGACGCCCTGCGCCGCATCGGCCGGCTCGACGGCTTCGCCCTCGAGCCGATCGTGCCCGCGGAGCAGGAGTGGCGCTACCGGAACAAGTTCGAGTACTCGTTCGGCGCCGGTGAGGACGGAGAGCTCGTCTGCGGCTTCCACGTCCCCGGACGCTGGGAGGACATCGTCGGCGTCGAGGACTGCATGCTCGCCTCCGAGGCGGGCAACGCCGTGCGCGAGCGGATCCTCGCCTTCTGCCGCGAGCGCGGCTACGTCCCGTACGACCGGCGGACCGGCGAGGGCTTCCTGAGGAACCTCGTCGTGCGCGAGGGCCGGCGCACCGGCCAGCTCCAGGTGCGGCTCGTGACCTCGCGCGGAAAGCTCGACCCCGACGGCCTCGTCGCCGCCGCGGCGTGCGACAGCGTGCTCTCGACCCGGCTCGACGGCGTCGCCGAGGTCACCCAGGGCGGGGAGACCGAGCTGCTCTCAGGCGGCGACTACCTCGACGAGGAGCTCGGCGGCCTCCGGCTGCGGATCTCGCCCGAGGCGTTCTTCCAGACGAACACCGAGATGGCCGAGCGCCTCTACGCGGTCGCCGGCGAGTACGCCGACCTGCGCGGCAGCGACCGCGTCTACGACCTCTACTGCGGCATCGGCACGATCGGTCTCAGCCTCGCGCCGCGCGCGGCCGAGGTGTGGGGCCTCGAGATCGTCGAGTCCGCCGTCGCGGACGCGATCTCGAATGCGAGCCTCAACGAGATCGACAACGTCCGGTTCTTCGCCGGGGACGTGCGGATCGCGATGCGCGAGCTCGTCGCCGAGGCCGGCCGCCCCGACGTCCTCGTCGTCGATCCGCCCCGGGCGGGCCTCAGCCAGAAGGTCGTGCGCCGGATCGTCGAGGCCGGGCCGAAGCGGATCGTCTACGTCTCCTGCAACC
>JAOPZQ010000655.1 GCA_025964075.1 Solirubrobacterales bacterium
CGCAGTGGCGGAATCCGGCCGGCTCGCTCGTCGAGGCGATCCCCGCCAAGGACGCCTCCTCGGGGAGCGGGCGCGACACGCTCTCGCTCGTCCGGGACGCCGCCCACTCGGCCGGGCGCGACGTTCGCGTCGGGGGCATCGGAGCCGGGCAGCAGGACTTCACCGACGCCGTCTACGGGAACTTCCCGCTGATGATCGCCGCTGATCGGGATCGTCACGTTCGTCCTTCTCGCCCGCGCGTTCCGGTCGCTTCTCCTGCCGCTCAAGGCGATTCTGCTGAACGTCATCAGCGTCGCCGCCGCGTGGGGCGTCGTCGCTTTGATCTGGCAGCACGGCTACGGCTCGGACGCGATCTGGGGGATCCAGGCCACAGGATCGATCCCGTCGTGGATCCCGCTGATGGTGTTCGCGTTCCTGTTCGGGCTCTCGATGGACTACGAGGTGTTCATCCTCGCGCGCATGCGCGAGGAGTACGACGAGTCGGGCTCGACGGACACCGCCGTCGTCCGCGGCATCGGACGGACGGGCAGGCTGGTGACGAGCGCGGCGCTGATCCTGTTCCTCTCGTTCGCGTCGATGGCCTCCGCGCCGGACGCGAACGTGAAGATGCTGGCGACCGGGCTCGCGGCCGGGATCATCGTCGACGCCACCGTCATCCGGGCCCTGCTCGTGCCCGCGGTGGTGTCGCTGTTCGGCCGCTGGAACTGGTGGCTGCCGGCGCCCGCGGCCCGGGTCCTGCGGGTGCGACCGGCGGTGGAGCCAGGACACTAGGATCCGGCGTCATGTCATTCACCAAGCAACTCGGCGCTCTGCGCGCCGCCATCGGCGTCGGCGCGTGGGCGGCGCCGGACACGACCGGAAAGCTGTTCGGCCTCGACCCGGTGGGCAACCCGCAAGCGAGCTATCTCGCGCGGCTGTTCGGCGTCCGCGACATCGCGCTCGCGGCCGGGACGCTCGGCACCGACGGCGCGAGCCGGAAGCTCTGGCTGCAGCTCGGCATCGCCTGCGACGTGGCGGATGCGGCCGCCGGGGTGCTCGCGCGTCGCAAGGGTGTCCTGCCGGCCTGGAGCGCGGTGCTCGTGACGGCGACGGCCGTCGGCGCCGCGGTCACGGGCGTCCTCGCGCTGCGCGAGGAGTAAGCGGTGATCCCCGAGCTCCCGCGCCTGGCGGGCGTCGAGCACCGCCACGTGCCGGTGCGCGGCGTGCGGATCCATGTCGCGGAGGCCGGCGAGGGCGAGCCGGTCATCCTCCAGCACGGCTGGCCGCAGGCGTGGTGGTGCTGGCGCGACGTCATCCCGGCGCTCGCGCAGCACTACCGCGTGATCGCTCCGGACCTGCGCGGCCACGGCTGGAGCGAGTGCCCACGCTCCGGCTACGAGAAGGAGAGCCTCGCGCAGGACCTGATCGCGCTCCTCGACGCGCTCGGGCTCGAGCGCGTCCGCCTTGTCGGCCACGACTGGGGCGCGTTCTGCGGCTTCCTCGCGTGCCTGCGCGCGCCGGAGCGCTTCGACCGGTTCGTCGCGCTCAGCATCCCCCACCCGTGGACGCAGCCCAGCCTGCGCCGGCTTCCCAACTTCGCCTATCAGGCGCTGCTCGCCTCGCCCTTCCTCGGCGCGTTCGTCCTGCGCAACGTCCCGGCTTTCCTCCAGACCATGTTCAGGGTGGGGGCCGCGAGGCCGATCGACGCCGAGTCGCGCGAGCTCTACGTCGCGCTGATGCGCGATCCCGAGCACGCCCGCGCGGCGGTCGCGCTCTACCGGACGTTCCTCCTCCGCGAGGCCCGGCCGCTGCTCGCCGGCGCGTACCGCGGCCGGCGGCTCGTCGTCCCGACCCGCCTGATCGGCGGCGACCGCGACCCCGTCATGAGCCCCGAGGCGATGACCGGC
The DNA here is from genome assembly GCA_025964075.1 of Solirubrobacterales bacterium. Classification (GTDB taxonomy): domain Bacteria; phylum Actinomycetota; class Thermoleophilia; order Solirubrobacterales; family Solirubrobacteraceae; genus JAOPZQ01. Next base: position 1,887 of record JAOPZQ010000655.1, read on the forward strand.
TTCGAGGACAACGCGGACGACATGACCGCCGAGGCGATCGCCGGCGCCGGGCACTTCCTCCCCGAGGAGGTGCCGGAGCTCGTCGTGCGGCGAGTGCTCGAGTTCTTCCGCTAGCTACTTGCCCGGCAAGTAGCTAATGCCGCGCCGCTTCGAGGGCGCCCTCGCGTGTGGGCGCGATCGGGATCGTCTCGTCGATGCGCGTCACCGCGAACAAGCGCAGGACCGTCGGATTCCGACAGGCGATCGCCAGCGACCCGCCGTGGCGGCCGAGCACGCGCACGGCGCTGAGGATCAGGCCCATGCCGGTCGAGTCGATGAACGTCAGCTCGGCGCAGTCGAGGACGATCGCCGTGTCGTGCTCGGCCGCCGCCATCAGGACCGGCTCGAAGACCCGCGCGCCCGCGAGATCGAGCTCGCCGCGCAGACGGATCACGTGGACGCCGCCGTCAACGTTCTCCTCGACGACCGCCAGGTCCGGCATCAGTGCCGGCGCTCGCCGGGGCACGGCTTCGATGTACGTCCGGTCATCTCTTGAGCTCCTCCGCAGGACGAACACGACTCGGGCTCTCCCCTTCCCGGATCCGGGACCGACCCTAGCTCGTCACGCTCGCCGAACGCAATGGCACATTCGTACAGGTAGCGTGAAGAACGGATGAGGTTAGTCACGTGGAATGTCAACTCTCTGACAGTCCGGCTGCCGCGCGTGCTCGAGCTCCTGGCGCAGCACCGGCCGGACGTCGCCTTCCTGCAGGAGACGAAGTCCGCGCCCGAGGCGTTCCCCCACGCCGCCCTGGCGGAAGCGGGCTACCGAGCCGTCGACCACTCGGGCGGCCGCTGGGCCGGCGTCGCGATCCTCGCGCGCGAGGGACTCGGGCTCGCCGACGTCGCCCGCGGCCTGCCCGGCGAGCCCGACGCGCTCGAGGCCCGGTGGATCGAGGCGACCGTCGACGGGCTGCGCGCCGCGTCCGTCTACGTGCCGAACGGCCGGGTGGTGGGCAGCGAGTTCTACGCGGCGAAGCTCGAGTTCCTCGCTCGCGCCGCGGAGCGAGTCGCGACGCTCCGGGAGGCGGGTCCGCTCGCGCTCGCCGGCGACCTCAACGTCTGCCCCACGGATCTCGACGTCTACGACCCGGTCGCCTTCGTCGGCGAGACGCACGTCACTCCGGAGGAGCGCGCCGCGCTCGCGCGGATCCTCGACGCCGGCCTGGTCGACACCTACCGGAGCCTGCACCCGGACGAACCCGGCTTCACGTGGTGGGACTACCGCCAGGGCCACTTCCACCGCGGCCTCGGGCTGCGGATCGACCACATCCTGCTCAGCGAGGAGCTCGCGGCGGGGCTGCAGTCCA
>JAOPZQ010000340.1 GCA_025964075.1 Solirubrobacterales bacterium
GGGCCCGGGCCCGGAGGCGGCGGCGCGCTGCCGGGTCGGTACGCGACGACGCCGGTCAGCGGCGTGTAGGCGTCGACCGCGAGCGGTAGCTGCTGCGCCGGGTTGACGTCGGCGCTGACGTGCATCCGGAGCCGCTGGCCGACGTCGCCGGCCGTCGGGACATAGCCCGCCGACGTGGCGCCCTGGACCGGCGAGCACGCCGTCCCGTCGGGCTCGCAGGACTCCCACTGGCGCGCGTACGTGGTGCGCGGGCTCTTCCACGTCCCGACGCCTCCGACGAGATTCGCGCCCACGAACGGGGCGCCGGTCAACGTCGGCGGGGCCAGGTCCTGGGCCGGCAGCGGGATGATCTGGTTCGTCGGGCCGCTGATCGGGAGCGTCGCGGTGCCGTTGGCGTTCGTGCCCTTGACCTCGACGCGGAGCTTCAGCGCCTCGTCGTCGAACGTGGTCACGTAGGAGACGCTCTTGGCCCCGGGGATCTCGGTGCAGTTGTTGCCGTTCGTGTCGCAGCGGAACCACTGGAAGCCCGTGTTGTCGGCCGCCGGGTTGAACAGCCAGTTCGCCGCGGTGAGCGTGTCGCCCTCCGTGGGCAGGAACTGATCCGCGGATGGGGTGACGCTGATGCTGGCCCCCGACTGCTGGTTATCGCCCGGCAGCGGACCGGGCTGTGCGCCGACCGGGCCGCGGATCGCGCTCGAGGCCTTGATCAGCGAGAAGCTCGGGAAGTCGTTCGACGCGGTGACGACGTCGCGGATGTACTTGCCCTGGTCGGCCGCCACCAGCGTGTAGACCTGATCGGTGGCGCCGGCGATGTCGCTGCAGCTGCCGCTGTTCGTGGCGCAGCGCTGCCACTGGTAGGCATAGTCGATCTGCGGCGTGCCGCTCCAGTTGCCCGACGTGCCGACGAGCGCGGTTCCCACCTTCAGCGCCAGGATGTTCGCCGCCAGCCAGCTCGGCACGTCCGCGGGCTGGCCGGAGTTCGCCGGCGGCTGGAACGTCATCGCGTAGCCGCCGTTCGACTGCGTGCCGGCGAGCAGCGTGCCCGGCGTCGTCGTGAAGCTGGACAACGCCCACATGATCGTGTTGCTGCCGAGACCGGCTTCGGTGTCGTGGCGCCAGACGACCGGCTCGGGCACCTGGAGCGCCCCTGCCGGCCCCGGCACCTTGATGTTCGGCGTCGTCGCCACCCAGAAGCCGTTGCTCGTCGCGGTGTAGAGCCGCGTCTGCGTGTTCCCGGCGAACTGCTGGATCGCGTGGATCGTGCCGCCGTTGAAGTCGGCGAAGTTCATCGGCTGCCAGGTGATGCCGCCGTCGATCGTCCGGTAGAGGCCGTCGCCCGCCGTCGCGGCGTAGTAGATCGTCGGCACCTTGCTGTCCGGGAAGATCGAAAGCGTCGTCGCCGAGGAGGGGATCCCGTCGCTCGCGAGCGACCAGGTCGCGCCCTGGTTCGCGGAGCGGTAGATGCCGTCCGACGTGGCGGCCCAGACGAAGTTCGCGAAGCTGGCGAAGCCCCAAACCGTGTTGCCCTCGGGCATGCCGTTCCCATCCGCGGGCGGGGACCACGTCTGGCCGCTGTCGGTGCTGCGGAACACGCCCTCGGACACCGTGCCGGCAAGCATCGGGCCTGCGGTCAGCGAGATCACGGCCTGGACGGCCTGGTTCAGCCGCGTCGCGTGCGCCGGGTCGGGCTCCGGGCCTTGGGCGACGGGGGTCCACGCGCCGCCGCTCGAGCTCGCGGGCGTCGAGAAGAGGCCGGCCGTCGTGCCGGCGTAGACCTTCCCGCTCGAGACGTAGAGCGTCCGGATGTTCTTGCCGCCCGCAGGCAAGCCGCCGCTGAACGGCGCCCAGCCGACGCCGTCGGTCACGCTCTGGAAGACCCCGTCGCCCTCGGTCCCGGCGTAGATCGTCGTCGGCGGCGTGCCGGTCGCGTAGACGCGGACCCAGTCGGCGCCGCCCGCGGCGGTGAGGCCCGGCAGCGAGCTCCAGGAGCTGAAGCCGGCTCGCGCGCTGCCGGCGCCGAGAAGAAGGATGAGGCACAGAGCCGCCAGGCCGGCGGCCGCTCGGGTGATTCGCGTGGTCGAATGGTTCACGCGGCGAACCTATGTCCCAACAGGCCCGCAGGGCAAGCAATGCAAGACCAACCCGAGACTGGGGTGAGACTCCCCTTGCGCGCGGTGCCGGCGCCGGCGTAGGGTCGGCCCATGCAGACGCGCATCGACCACATCACCGGCGGCATCCACCGGATCTCGACGTTCGCCGAGGAATTCGGCATCACGTTCAACCAGTTCCTGATCGACGACGAGCAGCCGACGCTGATCCACACCGGGACGTGGGGTCATTACGACGCCGTCCGCGACGCGATCCGCGAGGTCCTCGACCCCGCGCGCCTGGCGAAGATCGTCCTGCTCCATTGGGAGGGTGACGAGAACGGCGGCATGGACCGCTTCATGGCCGAGGCCCCACAGGCCGAGCTCGTCGGCTCGGCGCTCTCGATCACGCTGAACGCCGGCGGCTTCGGCATGGAGGAGCGAGTTCGCGGGTTCACCGACGGCGAGACGCTGGAGCTCGGGCGCCATACGCTCCGGTTCCTCGAGACTCCGCACGTGCACCACTGGGACTCGATGATGGTGGTCGAGGAGTCGACGAACAGCCTCTTCCCCTCCGACCTCTACCTCCAGCCCGGCGACCAGCCGCCGGTCGTGCGCGAGGACCTGTCGGGCGCGATGCTCGAGGTCTACCGCCAGGTGGGGATCTTCGCCCACGAGGATCCCGTCCGGGCGGTGGCCGATCGCATCGAGGGGCTCGCCCCCGACTGGATCCACGCCATGCACGGCGGGACGATCGCCGGCGAGGCGCTGCCCTACTTCACCCGCGCGCTCCGCGAGCACGAGTTCGCCTACCGCGGTCTGCTGCTCGGCCGCGAGGTCGGCGCCGAGGCGCCGAGCTAGCGTTTCGATTCGAGAATCGGGACGCTGCTAGCGCAGGTCGGCGGAGGTCTTGCCGAGCAGCTGGCGGGCGACGATCAGCAGCTGGATCTGTTGGGTGCCCTCGAAGAGGTCGAGGATCTTCGCGTCGCGCGCCCACTTCTCGAGCAGGTCCGTCTCGGCGTAGCCGTCGCTGCCGCACAGCTCGACGCAGCGCAGCGCGACGTCGACGCACGTGCGCCCGGCCTTCGCCTTCGCCATCGAGGCCTGCAGCGAGTTCGGCTTGCCGTTGTCCGCCATCCACGCCGCCTCGAGCGTGAGGAGGCGCGCGGCCTCGTAGTCGGCCTCCATCGCCAGCAGCGCCGCCGCCGCGGCGGACTGCACGTGCGCGGGGCGGTCGACGTCGACCTCGACGCCGGCGGCGGCGAGCCGGTCGCGCGTTTCCTCGAGGCAGGCGCGCGTGAGCCCGACCGCCATCGCGGCGACGAGCGGCCGTGTGTTGTCGAACGTCTGCATGACCCCCGCGAAGCCCTGCTTGGCGTCGACCTCGGGGCTGCCGAGGAGGTTCTCCTTCGGCACGCGGCAGTCCTCGAGGACGAAGTTGGCCGTGTCGGACGCGCGGATGCCGAGCTTGTGCTCGAGGCGGTCGAGCTTCAGTCCCGGGTTGTCGCGCTCGACGACGAAGGACTTGATCGCGGCACGGCCGACCTTCCGGTCGAGCGACGCCCACACGACGATCAGGTCCGCGCGGTCGCCCGAGGTGACGAAGATCTTCTCGCCGTTCAGGACGTAATCGTCGCCGTCGAGCACCGCGGTCGTGCGGATCGCCGCCGAGTCCGATCCGGCCTCCGGCTCGGTGATCGCCATCGCCGCCCAGCGGCCCTTGAAGCGCTCGAGCTGCTCCGCGTTGGCGACCGCGGCGATCGCCGAGTTGCCGAGCCCCTGGCGCGGCATCGTCAGAAGGAGACCGACGTCGCCCCAGCAGAGCTCCATGACGCTGAGCGCCGTCGCCATGTTGCCGCCGTTGCGGTTCCCGCCGTTGCCGGAGCCGTCCTTGCTGCGGCTGGCGCCCGAGGCGCCGGCGCCCTCGAGCCCGGCGCCCTCGTTGATGCCGTCGATCGCCGCGGCGAGCATGTCGAGCTCGCGCGGGTACTCGTGCTCCGCCAGGTCGTACTTGCGCGAGATCGGACGGAAGACCTGCTCGGCGACCTGATGGGCTTGGGCGATCAGGCCGCCCAGCTTGCGAGGGACCTCGAGGTCGATCATACGAGGAGGGCCCCTTCCATCACGCCGATCGCGCGCAGGTCGCGGTACCACCGCTCGACGGGGTGCTCCTTGACGAAGCCGTGGCCGCCGAGGAGCTGCACGCCCTCGGACCCGATCGCCACGCCCTTCTCGACGCACAGGTGGCGCGCGACCGCGGCCTCGCGCGCGAACGGCTTCCCGCGATCGGCGAGCGCGGCGGCGCGGTAGGTCGTGAGGCGCATGCCCTCGAGCTCGACGCCGATGTCGGCGACCGCGAAGGCGACGGCCTGGCGGTTGCTCACCGGCTCGCCGAACGCGACGCGCGCGTTCACGTAGGGGATCACGTAGTCGAGGACCGCCTGGGAGGTTCCGGCGGCGAGCGCGCACCAGCCGAGGCGGCCGAGGTGCACGCACTCGGCGTAGACCTCGGGACGAGCCTCGCCGAGGAGCGCACCGGCGGGGAGCGAGACGTCCTCGAGCACGAGCCGGCCGGTGGCGGCGGCGCGGAGGCCCATCGCCGGCTCGTCCTCGACGAGGACGCCGCCGGTCCTCGACTCGACGACGAACAGCGCCGGGCCACGGTTCTCCAAGTGGGCGGCGACGACGAAGAGCTCGGCCTCGGCGGCCCGGGGAACGAGCGCCTTGACGCCGCTCAGCACGTACCCGCCCGGCACCTCGCGCGCGCGGGTCGCGAGGCGGAACGGGTCGAACAGCGGCCGGGGCTCGAGGATGGCGAGCGCCGCGGCGGGCACGTCGTCGCCGACGAACGCCGGCAGGTAGGTCGCCTG
>JAOPZQ010000008.1 GCA_025964075.1 Solirubrobacterales bacterium
GACGCCGAGCGAGCAGGTGAGGTGCGCGCCCCCGGCGGAGGCGAAGCCGTGGCGTGCGATCGCCCGCCGGACACGCTCGGCGGCGGCCAGCGCCGCGCCCGCGTCGGCCTCGGGAAGCAGCGCGACGAACTCGTCCCCTCCCCACCGCCCGATCGTGTCCATGCTGCGCAGCGCATCTGTGGTCACGAAGCCGAGCTCGCGCAGGGCGGCGTCGCCGGCGGCGTGGCCCCAGGCGTCGTTGAGCGTCTTGAAGTGGTCGATGTCCAGGAAGACGAGCGCGCACGGTCGGCCGAAGCGCCGGGACCGCTCGAGCTCGCGGTCGATGGCGGCGATCAGCGCCCGATGGTTGGCGAGGCCGGTCACGGAGTCGGTCGTCGCGAGCGCCGCGAGCTCGTCGTGCGCCTGCGCGAGCTCGCGATGCGTCTGCCGGAGCTCGCGATGGCTCATGTACTGACGGATCCCGACGAGGAGCGCCGCGAGCGCGGCGGCGAGGGTCAGGCCGGCGCCGGGGAAGAGCGGCTCGCCGACGTTCGTGGCGAGCAGCAGGCCGAAGACGATCGCCACGCTCAGGTACGGCAGCCACGCCCAGCGATGCGGGTCGTACGCCGGCGCCGCGTCTGGGGCGCGGTCCGCGCGCGGCTGGACGGCCGCCCCGATGCCGAAGAGCCCGATCGCGACGATCCAGAACGTGTCGATCCCGTCGCCGCCGCCGTAGCCGGCGTGGAGCGACGCCCAGCCGTAGAGGAGATCGCCGACCACGAAGAAGAGCAGGCCGAGCGCGATCCACGTCAGGGGCGCGTGCACGCTCCGCGCCATCCGGCGCAGGAGCACGTTCGACAGCGCGAGCACGATCACGAGGTCGCCGACGGGATAGGCGATCGAGAAGATCGTCTGCAGCAGGCTGCCGCCGGCGTCGACGGCCGTCGGACCGAGGACGACGTACCAGATGAGGGAGCCGCCGCCGACCACCACGAGCGCGCTGTCGACGACGAGCTTGCGGCTCTCGGCCGGCGTGACCCGGCCGACCCGGAACCGCCGCAGGCCGAGGAACGTGAGCGGATAGAAGGCGAGGTACAGGATGTCCTCGACGGACGGATACGGGCTGGTCGACGAGCCGAGCTCGTAGACGGTCTGGACGACGTTGCCGAGGAAGTAGGCGAAGAGGCCGAGCGCGATGAGCCTCCAGCCGCTCCGGAGCCTCGGTTGAGCGTCGCAGCGCGCGCCCGCACGCCAGGCGAGCGCGACCGCGGCGCCGATCAGCGGAACGAACGAGAGGTCGCCGATGACCGGCCGGGAATCCGCGCCGCCCCACCGGAAGATCTGCCAGGCGCCGTAGGCGCCGAGGTAGGCAAGGAAGATCGGGAAGACGCGGGTAGGCACCAGGCGGCGCGAAGCGGCCATGGCGAGCGCGTCGGCCACGCGGCGCGCCGCCTTGAGCGTCGCGCGAAAAACGCCACTGTTTGTCTACTTCTTGGGTGACTCTCGCCGCTCGTCCTGCACGCGCCGGATGAGCGGCACGACGAACCACAGCACCGCGAACACGGCGGCCGTCAGCGCGGTCACGACAGCGACCACCGCCTGGTCGAAGATGACGTCGGTGATCAGGAGGATCGCGCCGGTCATCGCGAGCGCGAGGCACACGAGCCCGGCCAGCGCGAGCCGGTTCGCCACCGAGACCAGGTGGGCCTTGTCGTGGCGGCGGAAGAGGATCCGGTGGTGCGCGACGGGAGCGATGATGAACGCGGTCGACGCCGCGGCGAGCAGCAGCGTGACGAAGTAGACGTCCTTCTGGAAGCTGGTCACCGTCCGCCAGCGCTGCGTGAAGGGCAGCGTGAGCAGGAAGGCGAACAGGATCTGCACGCCCGTCTGGGCCACGCGGAGCTCCTGCAGCAGCTCGAGCATGTTGCGGTCGATCCGCTCGTACTCGGTCTCGCCGCGGACCCTCTTGTTCCACTCGTCGTCGCGCACCGAGCCGAGCCTACCCGGGGGCCTCGCCGTCCGGTCGCGCCCGTAGGGTCCCCCCCATGCCACCCTTGATCACGCGCGAGGAGGCGCTGGCGCTCGGCGACCTCGAGGACCCCGTCGACATCGAGCGACTCGTCGAGCGCGCCTGGCGCGCCCGGGTCGAGCGCTTCGCCGACTCCACCGACATGTGCTCACTGGTCAACGCGAAGTCCGGCGGCTGCGCCGAGGACTGCGGGTTCTGCGCGCAGTCCCGCTACGCCGAGGCCGAGACGCCGATGCACGCGATGATGGAGCCCGAGCAGATCCTCGAGCACGCGCGCGCGGCCGAGGCCGCGGGAGCGCACCGGTTCTGCATGGTCACCCAGGGTCAGGGCCTGTCGAAGCGCGACTTCGAGAAGGTGCTGGAAGGCGCTCGCCTCGTGGCCGAGCACACGAACCTCAAGCGGTGCGCGTCGATCGGGCACATGAGCGTCGACCGCGCCCACAAGCTCAAGGACGCGGGCATTCAGCGCGTGCACCACAACGTCGAGACCGCGGAGTCCTATTACCCCGAGGTGTCGAGCACGGTCCGCTACGAGGGCCGGCTGCGCACGATCGACGCCGTCAAGGAGGCCGGCCTCGAGACCTGCGTCGGCGGGATCCTCAACCTCGGCGAGACGCGGGAGCAGCGCGTCGAGATGGCGTTCCAGCTCGCCGGGATCGATCCGACCTCGGTGCCGATCAACCTGCTGAACCCGCGGCCGGGGACGAAGTTCGGGGACCGCGACCCGATCGACCCGTGGGAGGCGGTCAAGTGGATCGCGATCTTCCGCCTGATCCTCCCCGAGGCGCTCTTCCGCCTCTGCGGAGGACGGACCGAGAACCTCGGCGACCTCCAGGGAATGGCGATCAAGGCCGGTGTCAACGGAGTGATGATGGGGAACTTCCTGACCACGCTCGGCAACACCCCCGAGGAGGACCGCGCGATGTTCTCCGAGCTCGGCCTGAACGTCGCCCGGCAGCCGGACAACGGGTCGAACCCGCGGCCCGACAACCGCGACGGCTGGCTCGACGGCGAGACTCCCAACGTCGTCGAGGACTACCTCGAGTCATCGGCGCTGCCCGAGCTCGAGGTGCGCCTGTGGGACCCCGCGGCGCAGCTGCGCTTCCGCCGCAAGGACTCCGTGCCCGAGCGCCCCGACGGCGCGCCGAACACGGGCCAGGGGCGCACGACGCGCGAGGCGCTCGTGCGCGCCGACCGCGCCGCGTAGCGCCGTGAGACCAAGCCGATACTGACGCCGCCCCGCCCATCCGGATAGGTTGGCGCGGTGAAGAGCCACGACGCCGTCGAGGACACGGCGGAGCCCGCCGCCGCGGCTCCGGATCTGGCGCGGGGGCTGCGCGGCGCCGCCTTCGCCGAGCGGATCCTGATGCTGCAGCGGACCGCGGGCAACGCCGCCGTCGGCCGCCTGCTCGCGCGCGACGAGCTCGACCCGTTCGCCCCCGCGCCGCCGAAGGTGCAGGAGCGGGTCGAGGTGACCGAGCTCAAGTACGCGTGCATCTTCGTCGGGCACGACCTCTACGGGACCCAGGCGCGGCGCTTCGTGAAGTTCGCGATGAAGGACCACCTGATGCTCGAGGCCGGCTCCCTCGAGGAGGCGATGGGCAAGATCGAGGCGGACCTCGCGAAGGCGCGGAAGGGCGGGCGCGCCGCCCACATCGCCGAGATCGTCCTGATCGCCCACGGCAACCCGTCGGGGTTCATCGCGATGCCGCTCGTCCCCGGGGCCAAGGGGACGACGGTCGAGGAGATCTCCAAGCTGCACAAGGAGTTCGAGGCCGGCGGGAGGACGCAGTTCAAGGACTCCCGCATCGGGGTGCTGTCGGCGATCGACCATCGGACCGACGTCGTCGTCCGCGGGTGCCGCGCCGGCCGCAGCCAGCCGCTCGTCGAGGCGCTGACCGCGTTCTGGGGCGGGCAGGCGACCGTGTACGTGCCGACGGAATACCAGGCGTTCACGCGGATCCGGATCGGCGGGAAGGTCGTCCCGACGCCCGAGGCGGCCTACGACTTCGCCGTGGAGCACGAGTACGTCCCGTACGGCACGGCCGACACGCCGAAGCAGAAGCGCGACTGGGTCCACGCGAACTTCCCGGACGGCTACCTCCCGGAGATGTGGTTCGTCGACCAGGCGAACGTCGAGAAGGTCCGGCACGCGGGCGCCGACGATCCTTCGATCCAGCAGTACAAGAACTACGACGCGGCGCAGATGCGGGGCCTCGACTACTGGTCGGAGGGTCGCAGCGGCGTGCAGGGCATCGACGACGCGCACTTCAACAAGTCCTCCGCGAGTGACGTCGCCGCCGAGGCGGCGGGCTACCTCGCCGAGCTCCGCGCGCTCGAGCGCGACCGGCCCGACGACTGGATGAACATCGGCGAGAAGGCGTGGTGGGTCCTCCGCTGCGACGCCGAGTGGAGGCGCCGGCCGGAGGCGGCGGCCGACCCGAACGCCGTCGACCCGCTGGTGCGCCGCGGCCTGTGGACGAGCATCCCCGGGCTCTCCTACGACACCAACATCCTCGCGGCGCAGGCCGGCAAGCGGCCCGACCTGACGATCGACTACAACGACGCGTTCGCCGACTTCGCGGCGCCGATCGAGGAGGCCGCGCCGAGCGAGGTCACCGAGGAGCAGCTGGACGGGACGGCGACCGCGCCCCCACCCCCGTTCGTGCCCCCGGCTCCCCCGCCGCCCGCCACCGCCCCGCAGTCGACGCCGTTCGTCCTGCCTCCCACGACGACGCCTTCGTCGCGGAACGGGGAGATCGTGCTGCCTCCCGACGTGATCCATCCGTCGCGGCCGGACGTCGACATCGAGCAGCTCCGGACGAAGGGCCAGACCCTGCTCGACGCGATCAGGGCCGAGCAGGAGAAGGAGACGCCCGACGGGCAGAAGATCGCGCAGCTGGCCGAGGACATGCTGAAGCTCGACCGCCGGTGGTCGAGCAGCGAGACCGCCCGGAGGTACGCGCTCGACGACACGTCCGGCGACCCGCTCGCCGGCCTGTGGATCCCCGGGCTGTCCTACGACACGAACCTCCTGGCGATGGAGGCCGCGAAGCGCAAGCGCGTCCCCATGGGCAAGCCGAAGACGGACGGCACCGTCACCTTCCCGCCGGACGAGATCCGGCCGGACCCGGGGCGGATCGACTACCCGGAGGCGAGCCTCGACCTCGATCCCGGGTCGGCCAAGCACTCGACGGCCCCGCTGGGCGGCGGGGTGCGCCTCGTCAACGTCAAGAAGAAGTTCCCGATCAAGTTCACCGCCGGGTCCCCCGACGGGTACTTCCAGATCAGGGGCGCCGAGATCGGCGTGGAGGGCTACGCCGAGTGGGGCGCGAAGGGGGAGCGCGAGCTCGCCGTCGGCAACCTGTTCTCGTTCGAGAAGGGCAAGGCGACGGGCGTCGGCATCAAGGAGGAGGCGAAGCTCCAGGAGTGGACGTGGGACAGCGGCTTCTACATGAAGTGGAAGGGCGGCCTGGAGACCGCGCAGCTGTGGGGCGAGGGCGACGACAAGGGCAAGTGGGAGGTCTCGACCGCCATCGAGTGGGGCTACGAGGGCTACGTCGGCGAGCTCAAGGTCTTCTGCTCCTACGACACGGTCAAGAACGAGCTCCGGATCGGCGGCGTGAAGGTCACGCCGGCCGGCATCCAGGGGGAGTTCGCGATCCCCACCGTGGACGGCACGCAGATCAAGTTCAAGGGCAAGGTCGTGTTCACGATCGACGTCCAGCCGAACTGGCCGCTGATCGCCGAGAAGATCGGCCTCCGGGTCGGCACGGTGGCCGCCGAGACCGCGGCCACCGGCGGGACGATCGGCACCGGACTGGCGGCTATCGGCGTCGCCGAGGCCGCCACGCTCGGCCTCGCGGCGGCGGGCATGGCCATCACGGTGTACGCCTACTACCGCGGGATCAAGGACTGGCAGGACATCAAGGCGGTGCTCCCGGTCGCCCGGCAGGCGTCCGACGACATCTGCGCCGGGTTCGTGTCCGCGTTCGGGATCTCGACCGAGGGCGACCACAGCGGGCCCGGCTTCGCCAAGGGCGCCGCGGCAGGCAAGTCGATGAGCCGCACTATGGCGGAGCGCATGGTCAAGGGGTGGGAGTCGCGGAACCCCGGCAAGAAGGCGCCGTTCACGGTCGAGGACGCCGAGAAGGACACGAACGAGCAGATCGCCGCGTCGCCCCAGCTGAAGAACGCGATCCGCTACTACGCCTACGGCGCGTTCCACAAGTGGGTGATGGCCGAGTTCTACCGGCACTGGGTCCACGACCACAAGGGCGAGTGGACCGAGGAGAAGAACGAGAAGTACGCGCGCACGTACCTCGGCCTGCCGCTGGACGGCGAGCCGCCGGACAAGCCGAACTGGACCTATCGCCCGCGGCCCGAGCCGCAGGTCGTCGAGGGCTGGCCGTACTGACGTCCGCCGGTTGACGTCCGCGGCGACTCCTAGGGTGCGCGCAACCTAGTCGCGCAAGGAGCCGCCGACATGATCGAGATCGACGCCCGCCTGGACGAGCTCTCAGAGCTCGGACTTCGCCGCCGCCTGCGGCTGGTCAGCGGACCGCAGGGGCCGCGGGTGATCCTCGACGGCCGGCCGGTCCTCCTGCTGTGCTCGAACAACTACCTCGGGCTCGCCGATCACCCGCGCGTGCGCGAGGCGGCGGCCGACGCCGCGATGCGCTGGGGCGTCGGCGCGGGGGCCTCGCGGCTCGTGTCGGGCTCGATGACGATCCACCGCCGGCTCGAGGAGCGCCTCGCCGCGTTCGAGAGCACCGGCGCCGCGCTCCTCTTCGGGTCCGGCTACCTCGCGAACACGGGAGTCGTCAGCGCGCTCGCCGGCAGCGGCGAGGTCGTCTCCTCCGACGAGCTGAACCACGCGTCGATCGTCGACGGCTGTCGCCTCTCGCGCGCCGAGGTCTTCGTCTACCGGCACGGCGACATCGAGCACCTCGCGTGGGGCCTGCAGGAGGCGGGCGGCCGCGGCGCGCTGATCGTCACGGACGGCGTCTTCTCGATGGACGGCGACGTCGCGCCGCTCGCCGAGATCGTCGAGCTCGCCCACGCCTACGACGTGCGCGTCGTCGTGGACGAGGCGCACGGGACGGGCGCGGTCGGGCCGGGCGGTCGCGGCGCGGTGGCGGAAGCCGGACTCGAGAGCGAGGTCGACGTCGTCGTCGGCACGCTCGGGAAGGCCCTCGGGTCCTACGGCGCCTACGCCTGCTGCGAGCCCCGGATGGCCCAGTTCCTGCTGAACAGCGCGCGACCGTTCATCTTCTCCACGGCGCCGCCGCCCCCCGCGGTCGCCGGGGCGCTCGCCGCGCTCGACCTGCTCGAGCAGGAGCCGCGCCGCGTCGAGAAGCTGCAGCAGAACGCCGACGTCCTCCGGGCGGAGCTGGCGCGAGAGGGCTTCGAGGTCGCGGGCTCGACGACCCAGATCGTGCCGCTGATCGTCGGCGACGCCGACCTCGCGATGCGCATCTGCGAGGCCGCCATCGAGCGCGGTGTCTTCGCGCAGGCGATCCGGCCGCCCACGGTGCCGCCGGGCACCTCGCGCCTGCGGCTCGCCGTGATGTCCTCGCACCGCAAGAGCGAGCTGCGCGACGCCGCCCAGGCGCTCGCGCGGGCGGCCCTCGCGTGCGGGTTCCGGCCAGGCACGGGGATGGCCGTCGCCGAGGCGACGGTGCGCGCGAGCGCCCCGGAGGACGCCGGGCGAGTGTTCGACGGCCAGGCGTCGATCGCCAGCGCGGCGTGAGCGGGCTCTTCGTCACCGGCACGGACACGGGCGTCGGCAAGACGGTCGTGGCCGCGGCGATCTGCGCCGCGCTGCGCGGGGCGGGGACGCGGGTCGTCCCGTTCAAGCCGGTGGTGACCGGCTGCGACGAGACGCCCGACCTCGACTGGCCACCCGACCACGTCCTCCTCGGCCGCGCCGGCGGCGTCGATCCCGACGGCGTCGCTCCCGCTCGCTTCGGGCCGTCCGTCTCGCCTCACCTCGCGCAGGAGCTGGCCGGCGCGCCGCTCCATCCGGTCGAGCTCGCCGCCGCCGCGCACGACGCCGGCGCGCACGCCGAGGCGCTGGTCGTCGAGGGCGTGGGCGGGCTGCTCGTGCCGCTGACGGACGACTCGACCGTGCGCGACCTCGCGGTCGAGCTCGACCTGCCGCTCGTCGTCGCCGCCCGGCCCGGGCTCGGCACGATCAACCACACGCTGCTCACGCTCGAGGCCGCGCGGGCGGCGGGGCTGCGGATCGCGGCGGTGGTGATGACGCCGTGGCCGGAGGAGCCGAGCGCGATGGAGCGCTCGAACCGGGAGACCATCGCCCGGCTCGGCCGTGTGGAGGTGGAGACGCTCGCGCCGCTGCCCCGGGGCGACGTCGATCTGCTCGCCGCGGCCGGCGCGAGGCTGCCGCTGACGAGGTGGCTCGCGCCGCCGCGCCGTGTCCGCGCGGTGGCATAGGTTGCGGGGCGTGGACACCGACGCTCTCGCCGCCCTCGATCGCCGCGTCCTCTGGCACCCGTTCACCCAGCAGCGCGGCTGGGAGGAGGACGAGGCGCCGGTCCTCGTCGAGCGCGCAGAGGGCACGACCATCTACGACACGAACGGCAACGCGTACATCGACGGAACGTCGTCGCTGTGGTGCAACGTCCACGGTCACGGCCACCCGAGGATCGACGCCGCGGTCCGGGCGCAGCTCGACCGCGTCGCTCACTCGACGATGCTGGGCCTCTCCCACCCCGCGGCGGTCGAGCTCGCAGCGCGGCTCGTCGACCTTACGCCCGCCGGCCTCAGCCGCGTCTTCTACTCGGAGTCGGGCTCGACCGCGGTCGAGATCGCGCTGAAGATGGCCTACCAGTGGTGGCAGCACCGCGGCGAGAGCGAGCGGACGACGTTCGTCTGCCTCCGCGAGGCCTACCACGGCGACACGATCGGGTCGGTCTCCGTCGGCGGGATCGAGCTCTTCCACTCGCTCTACCGCCCCCTGCTCTTCGACGCGCTGCACGCCGAGGCGGGCGACGCGTCCGATCTCGCCGCGCTCCTCGCCGAGCACGGCGATCGCGTCGCCGCGGTCATCGTCGAGCCGCTCGTCCAGGGCGCCGCCGGGATGCTGATGCAGCCGCCCGGCTACCTGCGCGCGGTGCGCGAGCTCTGCGACGAGCACGGCGTCCTCCTCATCTGCGACGAGGTGGCGACCGGCTTCGGCCGCACCGGGACGATGTTCGCGTGCGAGCACGAGGGCGTCACGCCCGACCTGATGTGCCTGGCGAAGGGCCTCACCGGCGGCTACCTCCCACTCGCCGCGACACTCGCGACCGAGCGCATCTACGAGGGCTTCCTCGCCGAGTTCCACGAGTTCCGGACCTTCTTCCACGGCCACACCTACACGGGCAACCCGCTCGCGTGCGCGGCGGCGCTGGCCACGCTCGAGGTGTTCGAGGAGGAGCGCACTCTCGAGCGTCTGCAGCCGAAGATCGCGCTGCTCGAGCGGCTGCTGGCCGAGCGCGTGGCGCCGCTCGGCTGCGTCGCCGAGATCCGTCAGCGCGGCTTCATGGTCGGCATCGAGCTCGCCGGATTCGCCGTCGAGGACCGCATCGGCCACCGTGTCACGCTCGCCGCCCGGGCGCGCGGGGCGATGGTCCGCCCCCTCGGCGACGTCGTCGTGCTGATGCCGCCGCTGGCGATCGCCGAGAGCGAGCTCCAA
>JAOPZQ010000040.1 GCA_025964075.1 Solirubrobacterales bacterium
GCCGAGGGCGGCTACGACTTCGTCGCCGAGGCGCTGTTCGGCGGCCTCGACGTCGACGGCTTCTTCCTCGAGTACGACGACGCCCGCTCCGGCGGCTTCGAGCCGCTGCGCTTCGTCCCTCCGGACAAGACGGTCGTCCTCGGCCTCGTGACCACGAAGCGCGGAGAGCTCGAGGCCAAGGACGAGCTCAAGCGGCGGATCGAGGAGGCGAGCCGCTTCGTGCCCGTCGACCAGCTGTGCCTCTCGCCCCAATGCGGCTTCTCCTCCACGGTCGAGGGCAACGCGCTCAGCTACGACGAGGAGGTCGCGAAGCTGCGGCTGATCGTCGAGACCGCCGCCGAGGTCTGGGGCTAGCGCGTGCGCGTGGTCGCGGGGACCCTCGGCGGCCGCCGACTGGCCGCCCCGGGCGGCGAGGCCACGAGGCCGACGAGCGACCGCGTCCGCGAGGCGCTGTTCTCGATCCTCGGGGAGATGACCGGCCTCCGCGTGCTCGACCTGTTCGCCGGGTCGGGCGCCCTGGGCATCGAGGCGCTCTCGCGGGGGGCCGCCGAGGCGACGTTCGTGGACCGCGCACCGCGCGCCATCCGCGCCGTGCAGGGCAACCTCGACGCGCTCGGCCTGACCGCCACCGTTCTCCGCCGGGACGCCCTCGCCGTCCTCGGGGACGCAGCCGCGCGGGACGATCAATACGATCTGGTCCTCCTCGATCCTCCATACGGGCTCGCGGGGGAGCTGGGCCCGCGGCTCTCGGCGGCGCTGCCCCCGGTCCTCGCGCCGGACGCCCGGGTGGCGACCGAGAGCGACCGGCGCCTGCCGCTCCCGCTCGACCTGCCGCTCGAATTCGAACGCCGCTACGGCGACACGCTGATCCGACTCCACACCGCCCCATGACTCCCGACAACCGCATCGCGATCTGCCCCGGGACTTACGACCCGGTCACGTACGGGCACCTCGACGTCATCACCCGCGCCGCGAAGATGTTCGAGCAGCTCGTGGTGGCGGTCGTCAACGTGCCCGTCCGCAAGGGCAGCACGCTGTTCTCGACCGAGGAGCGGGTGGGGTTCCTGCGCGACGTTTCCGCCGACATCGACAACGTCCAGGTCGAGGCGTTCGACACGCTCGTCGTCGACTTCGCGCGCAAGCGCGGGGCTCTCGCGATCATCAAGGGACTGCGGTCGATCACCGACTTCGGATACGAGTTCGAGATGAACCAGTTGAACCGCCGGCAGGACCCCGAGCTGGAGTCGGTCTACCTTATGGCGTCGCCGGAGTACAGTTTCCTCAGCTCCAGCGGCGTCAAGGAGCTGGCCACCTTCGGGGCCGACATCTCCGACCTCGTCCCCGAAGCCGTGGCGCGCCGCTTGCAGGAACGCCTCTCTCGCTGACGAAATTCAGGTACCGCTATGGATGTCCTTGTCCTGATCGACAAACTCGACGACCTCGTGCACAACGCGAAGGGCGTCCCCATGACCGACCAGGTCCGGGTCGACAAGGAGGAGATCTACGACATCCTCGACCAGATGCGCGCCACGATCCCCGAGGAGATCAAGCAGGCCCGGTGGATCGTCAAGGAGCGCCAGGAGATGCTGGCCGAGGCCAAGCGCGAGGCCGAGCGGATCGTCAAGGAAGCGCGCGAGAAGCAGACGCAGCTGATCTCCGCCGAGGAGGTCACCAAGCAGGCGGAGCGCGCGGCCGAGGACATCATCGAGGACGCCCGGGCGCGGGAGCGGGAGATCCGCCTCGGCGCGGAGGACTACGCCGACGAGATCCTCAACACGCTCGAGGTCAACCTCTCGAAGTTCATCGCCGCGGTGCGTCGAGGCCGCGAGCGGCTGCAGGGCAAGGAAGAGCCGGCCGAAGTGGGCTGATGCCGTGTCGGTGATCGAGGTCCTCGACACCGACATCACGGCTCTGGCGGTCGACGCGATCGCCAACGCGGCGAACACGCAGCTCCAGCACGGCGGCGGCGTGGCGGGCGCGATCCGCCGCGCCGGCGGCCCGGCCGTCGTCGAGGAGAGCCGCGCGAAGGCGCCGATCGGCCTCGGCGAGGCGGTCGAGACGACGGCGGGCGACATGCCGGCGCGCTGGGTCATCCACGCGGCGACGATGGAGCTCGGCGGCCCCACCTCGGCGGACGTCATCCGCCGGGCGACGGCGAGCACCCTGCGTCGCGCCGAGGAGCTCTCCGCCCGTTCGCTCGCCCTCGTCGCGTTCGGCACGGGAGTCGGCGGCTTCCCGCTCGAGGACGCGGCGCGGATCGAGGTCGAGGAGGTTCGCCGTCACCTCGACGCCGGCTCGGGGATCGAGCGCGTCGTCTTCGCCGTCCACGGCGAGGCGGCACGCGCGGCGTTCGCGGCCGCGCTCGCTCAGTAGACGATCGAGGGCAGCCAGGCGCCGGCCGGCTCGTTGTAGAGCCCGATCGTCATCAGCGTCGATTGCTGGACGATCCTCAGCCCGTGCCCCAGGCACCAGCCGAGCAGCTCCGCGTTGCGCGACGGCACGAGGATCCCGAG
The DNA here is from genome assembly GCA_025964075.1 of Solirubrobacterales bacterium. Classification (GTDB taxonomy): domain Bacteria; phylum Actinomycetota; class Thermoleophilia; order Solirubrobacterales; family Solirubrobacteraceae; genus JAOPZQ01. Next base: position 2,514 of record JAOPZQ010000040.1, read on the forward strand.
GCCCATGAACGACTCCGCCGAGCTCAGCAGCGCGATCAGGTCCTCGTTCGTCTCCGCGACCGCGTGCCAGCCGTAGCCGAACCCCGTCGCGTAGCCGGCGACGCGCTCCGGGCGCGCGACGACGCGCGCGGTCCCGGCCGCGACGGCGGCGCGCACCTCGTCCGTCCGGTCGTGGCCGTGGACACGCGCGCACAGCTCGGCGCAGGCGGCCACATCGTCCTCGCGCGCCGGCCGCACGCCGAGGCCGGGGAGGCTCAGCGACGGCGGCGTGCCCTGGAGCACGGAGAGCGGCTCGCGGACGACGAAGCCGAGCTTCGTGTAGAGCGCCAGCGAGCGGTAGTGGTAAGCCGTCTGCACGAGCCGGACGCCCGCGACGCCGCGCTCCCGCTCGCGGTGCCGCAGAGCCTCCATCAGCGCCCGTCCGACGCCGTCGTCCTGCACCGCCGGATCGACCGTCACCGGGCCGATTCCCGCGATCGCCGAGCGCTCGTCGACGAAGGCGCTCCCGAGCACCTCGCCGTCGCGCTCGGCGACGACGCCGGCGATGCCGTCGTTCGCGAGCATCGCGCCGACGTGGAACCGCGTGAAGTCCGGCGAGCCCGGCTCGATCGGGAAGCCGTGCCGGGTGGCGAGCGACTCGAACGCCTCGTAGAAGATGCGGGCACAGCTCTCGGCGTCCTCATGGGTAGCGGGGCGCACGACCAGCCGGCTCGTACGCGCGTCGATCGTCTGCATGATCGTCCTCTCCGATTGGTGGGCAGGACCCCATGTTCGGCCATCGCGCGCGGCTTGCACATGCCCAATTGATGGGGGTAGCGTGGCGGGGATGAGTCCGGCGAGCGGGACATGGGCGCCCGAGCGCCTCCTCGGGGACCTCGAGCGCCTCGCGCTTCGCGCCCCCTCGCGCGTGGAGTTCTTCGACGAGGCGGCGGAGCGGCTGAAGCGGACGGTCGCCTTCGACGGCGCCTGCTGGCACACGCTCGACCCGGGCTCGGACCTGATCACCCAGCACCGCCTGCAGGACCTGCCCGACCGGTTCCCGATCCTCGCCGACAACGAGTACGGCGTCGAGGACGTGAACAAGTTCGGCGAGCTGGCGCGCGCGGAGCGCAAAGCGGCGACGCTCAGCGCGGCGACCGGCGGCCATCCCGAACGCAGCGCCCGCTTTCGCGACCTCCTGACGCCCGCGGGCCTGGGTTCGGAGCTGCGCAGCGCGTTCGTCGCCGACGGCGCCACGTGGGGTGCGCTGATCCTCGTCCGCCGGGCGGGGCGCCCCGAGTTCGAGGAGGAAGACGTCGAGCTGCTCGCCGCCGCGTCGGGCCTCTTCGCCTGCGCCGTCCGTCGCGGGCTGGTCGCCGAGGCGTGCGACGTCGCCGTGCCGGCCGCCGACGCGCCCGGCGTGATCGAGCTCGACGCCGGGGGCGACCTGATCCGCGCCTCCTCGTCGGCCGAGCCGCTGCTCGAGGAGCTGTCGGGAGGCTCGGTCCAGGCGGGCCTGCGCTCGCCCTCGATTCACGCCCTCGCCCGGGCCACGAGGGCGGCCATCGCCGTCGCCGGCGCCTCGGGCTTGCCGGCGCTGCCGACCGCGACGGTGAAGACGCCGGCCGGCACGTGGCTCGTCCTCCACGGCGGGATCGTCGGCGCGCCGCCCTCGGGCGAGGTCGCGGTGTTCATCCAGCGCGCGCACCCGACCGTGGTCGCCCCCCTCCTGCTCAAGGCGTTCGGCCTCACGCCCCGCGAGCAGGAGGTGACCCAGCTGATGCTGCGGGGCGCGACGACGGCTCAGGCCGGTCAGCGCCTGGAGATCTCGCCCCACACAATCAACGGCCATCTGAAGTCGATCTTCGAGAAGACCGGCGCGCGCACCCGCGGCGAGCTGTCGGCGACGCTGTTCTTCGGCGAGCACCTGCCCCGGATCCAGGAGCGGGTGCCGGTGGGCGACGACGCGTCGTTCGTGGACGCGCCGCGGCCGCGCGGCGGCGAAGCGGCGGCGTAGCTGGCGTGAGCACGGTCGTCGCCCGTCACGTCACCATCAGCGGTCGCGTCCAGGGCGTCTTCTTCCGCGACTCGCTGCGTCGTCAGGCCCAGGCGCGAGGAGTCGCGGGCTGGGCCCGCAACACCGCGGACGGCACGGTCGAAGCGATGCTCGAGGGCGAGCCCGCCGACGTCGAGCGGGTCATCGACTGGTGTCGCTCCGGCCCCTCGCGCGCTGAGGTCGACGAGGTCCGCGTCCGCGAGCGCGCGCCCGAGGGCCTGAACGGGTTCGAGATCCGCTAGAACAGCTGCGGGCGCGTGCCGACGAGCAGCTTGTCGATCTCCTCGAGCTGCGCGCGCACCCGGTCGGCCATCGACTCGAGCCCCTCGCGGGCCGCGTCGATTCCGCTCTTCGCGCCCGAGAGCTTCTGCTTGATGGCCTGGACCTCGCGCAGCGACGCCAGGGCGCGCTCGACGGCCTCGGCGACCGCCCCGGCGTCGACGCCGTCGGCCTCGCCGCCCGCCATGAGGATGCGGGCGCGGGCCAGCGCGTAGGCGACCTCGAGCGCGATCCGCGAGCCCTCGTCGGGGTCGAAGACGACGAACAGCTTGTCGCCCTGGACCTCCCGCAGCGAGTGCGTCTTCGCCGGCAGCTCCTCCTCCGTGGGGACGACGAGCACGGCGTAGTCGGCACTGCGCGTAGTGCGGGCGGCGTCGAGCTGGCGCAGGGCCTCGGGGCGGCTGAGGCGACGGTCCTTCGCCTCGAAGACGATGCGGCCGCGCGCCGGGCCGCGGCAGCCGTCGATGTCGACGACGACGTCGCCGACCTTGCCGGCGCCGCCCGTGCGGTCGCCGACCGCGTCGGCGTCGTCGCCCTGGGCGAGGGCGATCGCGTCGATGGCGTCGAACACCGCCTCCTCGTAGGAGCGGCCCTTGGCCGTGCCGCGCTCGCGCTCGACGCCGACCTCGAGCTGCTTCTGCTTCTCGTCGCGCAGCCCCTGGAGCTCCAGCTTCACTGCCTCGAGCTGGGCGTACATGGCGCGCAGGTTCCGCTCCTGCCCCTCGCGCGCCTCCTTGAGGGAGAGGACGGCGGCCTGCTTGAAGTCGGCGAGCGGGTTGGACCCGTCGGCCGCCGAGAACTGGCGCAGGAGGTCCTCGCGACCCTTGCGCATCACCTCGTCGACGAGGGCCTTGACCCGGTGCTGCACGGCGGCCGAGCTGCCGTCGGAGAAGTGGCGCTCGAGCGCCTTCGTCAGATGGCCCGACTCGGGGGAGAAGACCTCGTCCACCTTGCTGCCGAAGTGCTCGGCCACGGCCCGCGCGCGCTCGGTGAAGCGGGCATCGAGCTGCAGCGCCGCCCGCTCGAACTCCGCCTTGACGAAGTCGGCCTGCGCGCCGACCTGCTCGCGGTCGAGCACGCGGGCGCCGATCTCGACCGCGTCGGTCACGAGGCGCGCCGGGTCGTCACCGGCCTGCTCGCGCAGGCGGGCGAGGCGGACGGCGACGGGATCGTCGATCGCCAGGCCGTCGACGATGAGCCGGTCGCCCTGCGTGCGGACCTGGGGACGGCGGAGGGGTGTCGCGGCGGCTTCCATCGGTCTATTGACGTTAGGTCGCCCCCCGGACGGATCAGCTGACGCCGGCCTCCTGCGCCCACGCCTCGAGATCCCGCCGCTGGTGGCCGAGCGGCGAGGCGCTGGGCTTCCGCGCCTTGATCCGGCGCAACGCCTCGTGCACGCCGATGCCGTCCCGCAACGCCACGACCGCACCGGCGACGGTGGCCGAGCGCTGCCAGCCGGCCCGGCAGTGCAGGTAGACGCGCTCGCCCGCCTCGAGCCAGGCGACGACCCGGCGCGCCGCGCGGTCGAGGTCCTCGAGCGCCAGGCCGCCGTAGTCGACGAGGCACACGCGCTCTTCGACGACGCCCGCATCGTCGAGCGCCTCCTCGACCCGAGCCCGGCGCCCGCGCCGGTACTCCACGTCCTCGCACAGGTTGAGGACGCGCGTCACCCCGAGCTCGGCGATCGCATCGACGTCGCGGCCGTCCGTCGGATACGCGCCGAGCCACAGGCCGTCCGCCACCTCGGCAAAGCCGAGCTCCTCGAACCAGCGGGACATAGGTTGATGATGCCCGGCTGACAAGATGGGCCGATGAGGACGTTCGCCGCCGCGCTCGAGGACGCCGGCGGCATCGGCGCCCCGCGCGAGCGCGTCGCGCAGCTCCGGGATCTGCTCGACGACGCGCTGACCGCCGGAGCGGCCGAGCTCGAGAAGAGCCGCTCCGGCTACGAGGATCCCGTCGTCGTCGCGATCGCGCCCGGGGACGCCGCGCTCGTCGCCGCTGCCCCCGTCGCGCCGGAGCTCCGGGCCGATCCGGGCGCGGCCGTCGAGCGAGCCTGGCTGCTCGTCGCGGCGCTGGTGGGCGCGCTGGCCGAGACCGCCGGACTGCCCGCGCCGGCGGCGACGAAGGATCTGACGCTCGTCGTGGGAGCCGTGGGCGGCCACCTCGCGCTGCGCCTGCCCGTGCTCGAGGACCCGGCCGAGCTCGTCGAGCTCGCGGCGCTGGCCTTCGACGAGCAGGCGGCGCGCATCG
>JAOPZQ010000044.1 GCA_025964075.1 Solirubrobacterales bacterium
GGGCTTCGTTCGAGGGTGATGCGGATTGGTGTCGTAGAGGACCCTCGATCCGCATCACCGTCACGACGATTCGCCGCGGCGACTGCTCCCTCTCCCTCGGGGCGCTGTTGTCAGCGGCCGGTCCGCCGGGCGAATGCTGCGGAGATCAGCCCGGCGCCGAGGCGAACCCGCGGGCCTGCGTCGCCGCCAGGACCAGGAGTCCGAGGAAGCGGTCGAGCTCCGCGGCGCTGACCGCCGCGAGTGGCAGCTCGCCCTGGATCCACGTCTCGCCGGCGCGGGTGTGGCTGAAGCGGACGAGGGGCACCTGACGGTTCCATCGCAGCAGGTCGGAGGGGTCCAGCGCGCCCGGGGAGGCCACCGCCGCCTGAGCGCGCAGGAGGCCGTCGCGAAGGGCGAGACCGACGTGGAGCGGCCAGCCCGCGGCGTCTACACTGATGCCCCACTCGCCGTCCGCGACCCGCCGCGTCTCGCCGTCCAGAGACGCTACGAACTGGTCCACCACGGCGCGAACGTCGCTCATCGCAGCCAGTGTTGCAAGCGGCCGAAACGCCCGTACGGTGCTATCCTCAGTGGTCAAGAGTGCCGGTTGATTATCGGCGCGTGTGCCGTTCTTCGAGAAGTGGGCGCAGGCCCGCTTTTTTTGTGACCTGACCTGAGGAAGGAGTGAGATGAGCTCGATTCAAGCCGACATCGAGGCGCGGCTCGCTCAAGCCGAGCCCGAGGTCGAGGTGCTGCTCGCCGAAGTGGTCGGCGCTCGCACCGTGCGGCTGTTCATCGATCATCCCGAGGGCGTCACGCTCGCGCTGTGCGAGCGGGTCACCCTTGCCCTCCCCGAGGTCCGCGAGCGCTACGCCCTCGAGGTGTCGTCCCCCGGCACCGAGCGTCCGCTCACCAAGCCCGCCCATTTCCGCCGGTTCGTCGGCCGGCGTGCGCGCGTGCGCACGCGGGACGCGCGTGAGGGTCATATCTCGTTCACCGGCGAGCTCGTCGGAGCCTCCGAGGCCGACATCACCCTGGCCGCGGAGACCGGCGTCGTGACGATCCCGTACCAGGAGATCGTCCGTTCCAACCTCATCCCCACGGAGTAGGTCGACATGTCGCAAGAGATCCTGGATGCCGTTCGCGGCCTGGCCAAGGAGAAGGGCATCTCATCCGAGAAGCTCATGGTCGCCCTGGAGGATGCGCTGCTGTCGGCCTACAAGAAGCAGCCCGGCGCCGCCAAGTACGCCCGGGTCGAGATGGACCGCGAGGAGGCGGACTTCCGCGTCTACGAGCTGCTCGTGCCGCCCGAGCTCGAGGAGCAGCTCCTCGCCGAGGCGACCGAGGAGGCGCAGGCCGAGTCGAGCGTCGATCCCGAGACCGGCGAGCTCCGTGAGCCGCCGGAGCCCGAGCTCGATCCCGAGAAGCTCGCCCTCTACCGCGACCAGATCGGCGAGCGGGACGTCACGCCCGACGACTTCGGCCGGATCGCCGCCCAGACCGCCAAGCAGGTGATCCTCCAGCGGATCCGCGAGGCCGAGCGGGACATGATGTTCGAGGAGTACCGGGACCGCGTCGGCGAGCTCGTGACCGGCATCGTCCAGCAGTCCGACTCGCGCTACACGCTGGTCCAGCTCCGCGAGCGCGTCGAGGCGCTGCTGCCGAAGTCCGAGCAGGTCGACGGCGAGCGCTACGACCACGGCCAGCGCGTCAAGGCCGTGATCAAGGACGTCTCGAACTCGACCAAGGGCCCGTCGATCATCGTCTCCCGCCGCGACTCCGAGCTCATCAAGTCGCTGTTCGAGCTCGAGGTTCCCGAGATCGCCGACGGCCTGGTGGAGATCACCGGCGTCGCCCGCGAGCCCGGCTACCGCTCGAAGATCGCGGTCATCTCGCACGCCGACGGCGTCGACCCGGTCGGCGCCTGCGTGGGCCCGCGTGGCTCGCGCGTGCGCATGGTCGTCTCCGAGCTCCGCGGCGAGAAGATCGACATCATCCCCTACAACGACGAGCCCGCCCGCTTCGTCGCCAAGGCGCTGTCCCCAGCGCGTGTGCGCGAGGTCTACGTCGACGACGACAACAAGCAGGCGACCGTCGTCGTGCCCGACGACCAGCTGTCGCTGGCGATCGGCCGCGAGGGCCAGAACGCCCGCCTCGCCGCCCGGCTCACCGGCTGGCGGATCGACATCCGCTCCGAGACCGAGTTCTCCGCCGAGGAGTCCGAGCACGGCTTCGACGAGGAAGACGCCTCGGGCCGCTGCGCGGCGATCCTGTCGAACGGGCGCCGGTGCCCGAACGCCTCGCTGCCGGGCTCCCGCTACTGCGGCATCGAGTCCCACCAGGCGCTGGCGGCGATCGACTCCGACCGCGTCGTCGACCTGAACGGGGGCGCCGAGGCCGAGGAGGCGCCCGCCGAGCCCGAGGAGGCGCCCGTCGCCGCCGCGGACCCGGAGCCCGCCGAGCCGGTCGTCGCCGACGGCGGCCACGAGGGCGAGGCCGCATAGAGCACGTACCGACGCGACGCTGCGTCGGCTGCGGCCGCGTGGCGCCCCAGGCCGAGCTGGTGCGCTTCGCGCTGCGCGAGGACGAGGTCGTCCTCGACCGCGAACGTCGTCTGCCGGGGCGTGGCGCGTGGCTGCATCCCCAGCGGGAGTGCCTCGAGGAGGCGCGTCGCCGACGGGGGTTCCAGCGGGTGCTCCGCTCTCCTGGCGCTCGTATCAACCCGGACTACACTCTCTAATCGAACAACATGGCCAAGAAGCGCGTACACGAAATCGCGAAGGACCTCGACCTCCCGCCCAAGGAGGTCATCGAGAAGCTGCAGGCCGCCGGCCTGTCGGTGAAGGCTGCCGCCTCGGCGGTCGACGAGAACGAGGCCAAGCGCATCCTCACCGGCAACGGC
>JAOPZQ010000067.1 GCA_025964075.1 Solirubrobacterales bacterium
TCGGCACGCGCTACGCCGGCGGCTACCGGGACGAGAACTACGGCCACGCGCACCTGCCGTCGGTGCACTACTGGTCGATCTGGAACGAGCCCAACCAGGGCGCGTGGCTCGCGCCGCAGTTCGTCGGCGGGGAGCCGTACTCCCCGCGCCTGTACCGGGAGCTCTACCTGCGCGGCCACCAGGCCCTGTCCGAGACCGGCCACGGCCGCGACCTGATCCTCGCCGGCGAGACGGCCCCGCTCGGCTCGAACGGCGGCGGCGCGCGCACGCCGATGCGACCCGCCCAGTTCATCCGTGAGCTGTTCTGCCTGCAGCCCAACCTGACGCCCTACGCGGGCGCGGTCGCGAGCGCCCGCGGCTGCGGGCTGTTCTCGCAGTTCGCGGCGCAGGGCGGCTGGCAGATGAGCGGCTGGGCGCACCACCCCTACACGAAGAAGCTCGCGCCGACGAGCCGCGATCCCAACCCCGACTCGATCACGCTGGCGAACATCGACGACCTGGGCACGCTGCTCGACACGGTCGCGAACACGACGCATGACATCCCCGCCGGCAAGTCGCTCTTCATCACGGAGTTCGGCTACGAGACGAAGCCGCCCGACCCGTTCGCCGGAATCCCGCTCTCCACGCAGTCCGCCTGGCTGAACGTGGGCGACGAGATCGCCTTCCACGACCCGCGCGTCCTCTCGACGACCCAGTTCCTCTACCGCGACCAGGCGCCGCTGCGCAACCACGCGCGCGGCAGCCGGGGTTATTGGTTCACCTATCAGTCCGGGCTGCGGTACGCGAGCGGCCGCGCGAAGCCGTCGCTGCTCGCCTACGCGTTCCCGTTCAACCTCAGCCCCGGGGCGCCGGGAGCCGGGGGCCAGGGCATGTTCGAAGCCTGGGGACAGCTGCGCTTCCGCCCGAACTACACGACGACGGACGTCCTCGGCCTCCAGTTCCGGCCGCAGGGCGGGACGACGTGGACGACCAAGGCGACGGCCGCGATCACGAACCCCGTCGGCTACTTCGACATGCCGCTGGTGGCGCAAGGGCGCGGCACCTGGCGCGCCGTGTGGCTCTACAACGACTCGCCGCTCATCGGCAGCCGCGAGATTCCCGTCGCCTACTAACCGGGTGTCAACGCAACTTCCGGCGCCCCGCCACGTCTGTACGGGAAGGAACCGCTACGGTGTCCGCCGCCCGGCTCGCCCCGGTTCTGTCCCCCGCCCCGCACGCGACCGATAGGAGTTGATCCCCTTCGTGCGCCGCCGTCTCGTTCTCGCCCTCCTGCTGGTCTCGCTCTCGCTGGCCGCATCGGCCACCCCGGCCGCCGCCTCGAGCAGCCAGTTCACGACCTTCGAAGCGCCCAACCAGCTGCTGAACGACAGCACGCGGGACGCCGCGCTCGACGAGCTCCAGGGCCTCGGCGTTCGCAGCATCCGCACGCTCGTGACGTGGAAGGACGTCGCGCCGTCGCCCGACGCGAAGCAGAAGCCGAACTTCGACGCGAGCGACCCGTCGGCCTACAACTGGGGCATCTTCGACCGCCTCGTGGCCGGCGCCCGCGCCCGCGGCATGCGGCTCTACTTCACGCTCACGGGCCCGGTGCCGATGTGGGCGACGCGGAGCAAGCGGGACCACGTCACGCGGCCGATCCCGTCGGAGTTCCAGCAGTTCGCCACGGCCGCGGGCCGTCATTTCGGAGGCGCGATCTCCTGGTGGTCGATCTGGAACGAGCCCAACCACCCGATCTTCCTCGGCCCGCAGTACGTCAACGGCAAGGCGAACTCGGGGAACCTCTACCGGCCCCTGCTGATCGCCGCGATCAACGGGCTCCGCTCCGCCGGGGTCACCGCGCCGATCCTCGCCGGCGAGACGGCCCCGACCGGGTCGACACACGACGTGGCGCCGCTCGTGTTCATCCGCCAGATGCTGTGCCTGAACGCGAGCTACCACAAGGTCGGGCACTGCGGGAAGATCGCCGTCAACGGCTACGCGACGCATCCGTACACGACCGCCGGCGGCCCGTTCCACATCCCGCCGCGCGAGGACGTGATGATCGGCACGCTGTCGCGGCTCACGACCGCGCTCGACAAGGCGGCGCGCGCCGGCGCCGTGCCGAGCCGCCTGCCGATCTACCTCACCGAGTTCGGCGTGCAGAGCTTCCCGGACCGGATCGCCGGCGTCTCGCAGCCGAAGCAGTCCGACTACCGCTCGATCGCGGAGTGGATCTCCTACCACAACCCCCGCGTCCGCTCGTTCTCGCAATACCTGATGACCGACTCGAACCCGGTCCCGAACGTGCCGAGCTTCGCGCGCTACCCGGGCTTCGAGTCGGGCCTCGAGACCTACCAGAGCGTCAAGAAGCCCGTCTACGACTCGTTCCGCACGCCGCTCGTCGCCCGCCAGCGCGGCGGCACCGTGAGCCTGTGGGGCCTCGTGCGCCCCGCCAGCGGGCCGGGGACGATCACCGTGCTCTACGCGCGCGGCGGATCGAGCAGCTTCCACACGTTGAAGCGGGTCCACTACAGCTCGACCGGCTACTGGACCTCGAGCGCCCGATTCAGCCGCGGCATCCGGTTCCGGGTGCGGTGGCGGAACGCCGCGGGGCAGTCGTTCCTCGGCCCAGCGACCGCGACGTACCGCTTCTGAGCTCTACGTAGGTACGGTTCCGGCGTGATCGCGGCCGTGCGAAGACGCACCCCCGAGGTGCTCACGTGGATCGACGAGGCGCCAGAGCGGCGCTGGCGCCAGGGCGTGCTCGCGCTCGCGGCGGCCGGTCTGCTGGCACGGCTGCTGATCATCGTCGTCCGGTCGAGCGGCGGCGGGAACCTGCGGATCTACTGGTGGTTCGCGCATGTCGCCGCCAACGGGCACAACCCCTACCACGCGCCCCTCGCGGGGGCTGCGGTGAACCCGAATTACGGCGACAATCCGCCGCTCGAGATGCTCCTCTTCGCCGGCGTGCTGAAGCTCCACGACAGCCAGACCTCCATCCGCGTGTTCGTCGCGCTCGTCGAGATGGCGTTCGTGATCGCGATGGGGCTGCGCTACCCGCGAGATCGCCGCTGGCGGGCGGGGTTCTGCGTGTTCATGGCGCTGAACCCGTTCGTCCTGCTCGTGTGGACCGCCTACACGTCGGACAAGGTGCTCGTGATCGGCCCCATCGCCGGCGTGCTCGCGGCGCTCGCCGCCGATCGCGTGGCGACGGCGTGGGCGTGGACCACGTTCCTCGCGGCGCTCAAATGGGTGGGGACGTTCTTCGCCCTCCCGCTGCTCGCGCATTCGCTGCGGCGGGTGGGCGTGCGCTCGCTCGCGGCGATCATCGCCGCCTGCGCCGCCGGGTTCGCCGTGCTCAGCCTCGCGTGGTTCCCGAGCAGCCTCGAGGCCTGGCACCGGCGCGACGTGCGCATCGACCTCCACCCCACCCACGCCGCGCTCACCCAGCTCCTGGCGAAGGTCCACCTGTACTCCTCCTCGCTCGTGCGCCCGTTCATCGTCGCGGCGATCGTGCTCATCGTCGTCCTCTACCTCCGCAAGGTGCTCGACATCGGCGAGGCGATCGTCCTTGCCGTGTTCGCGGCCTACCTCCCACTGCCCGACGAGGGGGTCGACCGGATCCTCATGGTCACGCTGCCGCTCCTCTTCGTCCTCAACGTCTCCGGCCGGCGCTGGGCGATCCTCTGGGCGGTGAGCGCCGTCGAATCGGTCGCCTTCCTCATCCAGGAGCTCGGCCCGCACGCGGGCCAGAAGCTGATCGGCGGCTATGCCTCGATCGGCCACGTCCTGCTCATGAACCCGATCATGCTCATCGTCTTCGGCTGGCTCGTCGCCGACCGCTGGCGGGGCCGTGAACGACCCGTGCTCCGAGAACCGGAACCGAGCGTTCCGCTGCGATCGCGAGCGGTCGCTGCCTAGGGCGCGCATGGTCGGCTCGCTCCTCAGCGTGCTCGCGTCGGTGGCCGCGGTGATGGCGAGCACGCCGCCGCCCGCGGGCGCGTTCGCGATCGGCGTCTCGACGGAGGCGCCCGCGTCGTTCGCCAGCCCCTACTGGCAGGCGCTGGGCATCCGCCGGACGCGCTACGTCGCGGCGTGGGACGCGGTCGACCACGCCCAGTCCCGGGCGACCCTCGACAGCTTCCTCGGCGCGGCGCGCTCCCAGGGGATCGAGGTGCTGGTGGCGTTCAGCCGCGCCGCCGGCTCCCAGTGCCCCGCGCGGCCGTGCTCGGCACCGACCCCCGCGCGCTACGCGGCGGCGTTCCGCGCGTTCCACCGCCGCTACCCGTGGGTGAAGCTGATCCAGCCCTGGAACGAGATCAACAACCCGACGCAGCCGACCTACAGTCGCCCCGACCTGGCGGCCGCCTACTACAACACGGTGAAGGCGATCTGCCCGAGCTGCACCGTCCCCGCCGCCGACCTCCAGGACGTCTACAACTTCGCGTCCTACCTGAAGGCGTTCAAGCGCGCGGTGCACGGCCACCCCACGCTCTGGGGCCTCCACAACTACACGTCGGTGAACCGCTTCCGGGACTCCGGCACGAAGCTCGCGCTGAAGCTGCTGCCCGGGCGGATCTGGCTGACCGAGACCGGCGGCATCTACACGTTCCGCTCGAGCGGCGGCGTCGTCGTCTTCCCCCCGAGCGCCAACCGCTCGGCGCGCGCCGTCTCCTACCTGCTCCGACTGACCACGCAGCACCGCGCCCGGCTCCCGCGCCTCTACATCTACCAGTGGGACGCCGACCCGACGGGCCACTTCGACGCCGGCCTCGTCGACCTCCACGGCCGGCCGCGGCAGGCCTACACGGTGCTCACGCAGTACCGGCGCTACGTCCTGTAGGCGAGCTGCGCGCCGCGGCGCAGCACCAGCGCGACGGCCCCGAGGACCTCGGCGCGCTCGCCGAGCGTTCCCTGCACGACCTCGACGTCGTCCGCCGCCGAGCTGATCGCGCCGCGGCGCAGGGACTCTCGGAGCGGCTCGAGCAGCAGGTCCCCCGCGGCGCCGAGCTCGCCGCCGACGACGATCCGGCGCGGGTTGAACAGGTTGCAGAGCGTCGCGACCGACGCGCCGATGGCATGCCCGGCGTCGGCGAGCGCGCGCCGGCATCCGCTGCTGCCGTCCCGCGCCCGGGCGATCGCCTCCGCGAGCGTGATGCGCTCGCCGTGGGTGTCGCGGAGGGCGGCCACGACCGCGGCGGAGCCGGCAAGCGTCTCCAGGCAGCCTCGGTTCCCGCACCGGCAGATCGGGCCCCCGGGATCGACGACGGTGTGTCCGATCTCCCCCGCCGTCCCGCCGGCGCCGACGTAGGGCCGGCCGCGGATGATGAGACCGGCGCCGATGCCCGTGGCCACCTAGAGATAGGCCATGTCCGCGGCGTCGCGTCCGGCCCCCCAGGTCCACTCGCTCAGCGCGCCGAGGTTCGCGTCGTTCTGAACCTCGACGGGATGGCCGATCGCCTCGCCCATCGCCGTCGCCGCGGGGACGCCGACCCACCCCGGCAGGATCGTCGAGTCGCCGAGCTCGCCGGACGGGTGGTGGACGGGGCCGGGGAGGCCCATCCCGACGCCGACGACCTCCGCGCGGCCGACGACCGCCTCGGCCATGACCTCGTCGACCAGCGCGACCGCGAGCGCGATCGCCTCGCCGGCGGGCATGTCGGCGTCGAGCGCGCGGTGGCGCTCGGCGAGCATCGCGTGCGCGAGGTCCGACAGCGCCACGCGGACGTGGCGCTTGCCGAAGTCGATCCCGAGCGCGACGCCGGCTCGGCGGTGCAGGGCGACGAGAACGGGCGGCCGGCCGAGCGCCGCCCGTTCGGGCGAGGCGGGAT
>JAOPZQ010000078.1 GCA_025964075.1 Solirubrobacterales bacterium
GCCCGGCCGGGGCGCGTGGGCCGCGGGCGCGTTCGCCACGCGCGCGCTGACCCAAGCCGCGGCGCAGGAGCTCCGTACCGAGGGCATCCACGTCGCGCTCCTCGTCGTCGACGCCACGATCGCCTCCCCGAAGACCGCCGAATACACCCGCGACGTGCCCGAGGATCAGCTTGCCGACCAGGCCGAGGTCGCCCGCGCCGTGGCCTTCCTCGTCGAGCAGGGTCCGCGCGGGATGACGCACGAGCTCGTGGTCACGCCGGCCGGCGACCGGTGGGTTCCGTGACCAACCACGCAACATCTGGAACATCCGCAGGCCTGGACTATTAACCGACGCCTCAGAATCCGTTTAGCCCTCCGTAATCCGAGCACGACAGCATCCGCTCATGACCACTGACCTCCTCGCGATCGCCGGTCTCGCGGAGCACGACGAAGCGCTCGTCGACGAGGTCGCGCGCCGGGGACCGGCGAGCACGGTGACGGTGGTCATCGACCGGGACGACCCGGAGTGGGCGCTCGACGAGTCGCCCCGCGCCCGCGCGCTGCGCGATCGCCTCGCGCGGCTCCTGGCCCTGATCGAGCAGCGCACCGGCGCCGCCGTCTCCGGCCTCGTCGGCGACCTGCGCCCGCTCCGCGGCCGCTGGTTCGACGCGATCGTCGACCCCGGCCTCGCCGGGGCCGCGTTCTAGCGTCGCGATGCGGAAATTCGGGTCGGGGTCCGCGCGCGGCTGGGCGGGACCTGACGCCGCCCGCTCGCCCCGATAGCACTGGTGGTAGTAGCGGCTGTGGCTCTTGCGCCACCCCAGGCGGCATGACCGGCGAGCGGGTCGCAGTCAAACAGCGACGCCTCGAGGGGGAGGGAGCCGGCCGCGGCGGCGGGCACAACCCACCAAGCCGGCCTCCGTTTCGCCCGTTCGGACCGAGGCGGCCAACTCGGAGCGCCTCGCGGTCTCCCTCGACGGCCGCACGGGACGGGGGTGGAGTCCAGCAGTGACGAGAGCGTCGAGGTGGGCGTGCACGAGGGCTCCTTGGTCGACGTTGCATTCGCAACGCCTCCCTGCGGCGTTCTCGCTATGCCCCCTCGCGGCGACCGCCACCGCCCGAATGCGCAAACAACCATCTAGCCCATCAGCTCGAGCTCGCGCGGGCGCATGAGGACGAGGAGGTCCCCGGCGCCGCGGGCGATCCGCATGCCCGCCAACCCGCCCTTCTTCATCTCCGCCCGCCCGCCGGTGAAGTCGTGGATGAGCTGCGAGAAGTCCGGCTCGTGCCCGACGAGCAGGACCTTCGCGTCGACGCCGTATCGGGACATCAGCTCGAGGGCGTCCTCGCGCGAGAAGCCGCCGGTCAGCGCCTCGTGGACCTCGGGCGTCATGCCGAGGGGCTCGGCGGCGAGATTCGCCGTCTCCCGCGCGCGCACGCGCGGGCTCGTGAGGATCGCGTCGAAACCGATGTCCATCTTCGCGAGCGCTTTGCCGGCCTTGCGCGACTGCGCCTCGCCGCGTTCGGTCAGCCGTCTGTCCGCGTCAGGCCGCACGCCGTGCGGCTCCGCGGCGCCGTGGCGGAGCAGCCAGAGCTGTTGGCCCATGTCCTTGGAGGCTAGCGGAGCCCGGTCCGCGCGCACGGCGCCCTAGTATCCGGTGGCGCGCCGTGACCGCGATCGTCGACACCCCCGAGGAGGCCGCCGCCCTCGACCTCCCCCCGCTCCTGGTGCGACGGCCGCTCGAGGCGTACCTCGACGCGCACGGCATCGGCTCGGGCGCGATCGAGGCGACGTCGATCGGCGAGGGCCACTCCAACGTCACGTACCTGATCGCCCGCGAGGACGGCGCCGAGGTCGTCCTCCGCCGGCCCCCACGGCCGCCCCTTCCCCCCTCGGCCCACGACGTCCTGCGCGAGGCGCGGCTCCTCGCCGCCCTCGAGTCGGCGGACGTCCGCACGCCGGGCGTCCTCGTCGCCTGCGACGACGAGTCGGTGATCGGCGCTCCGTTCTACGTGATGGAGAAGGTCGCGGGGGACGTGATGACGACCTCGATCCCCGAGGCGCTCGACGCACCCGAGCAGCGGCGGAAGATCGCGGAGGAGCTGATCGACTCGCTGGTGGAGATCCACGCGGTGGACTGGCGCGCGTGCGGGCTCGAGGGCTTCGGCAAGCCCCAGGGCTACCTGGAGCGGCAGTTGCGCCGCTTCGGCGGCCTGTGGGAGGTCAACAAGACGCGGGAGATCGCCGCCGTCGACGAGGTCACCGCCTGGCTCGGCGAGCATCGGCCCGAGCAGCAGGCGGCGACGATCGTCCACGGGGACTACCGGCTCGGGAACACGATGTACGCGCACGGGGCGCCGGCGCGGCTCGTGGCGATCTTCGACTGGGAGCTCGCGACGATCGGCGACCCGCTCGCCGACCTCGGCTACCTCACGGCCACCTACCCTCAGCCCGGCGACGACGAGGACGCCCTGTACTCGCTCGCCGCCGTCACCCAACGCGAGGGCTTCCCCACCCGCGACGAGCTGATCGCGCGCTACGAGGAGGGCAGCGGCCGCTCGATGGGCGACCTGCGCTGGTACCAGGCCCTGGCCCTGTGGAAGTCGTGCGTGTTCCTCGAGGGCTCCTACAAGCGCCTCCTCGCCGGCACCACGGACGACCCGTTCTTCCGCAAGCTCGAGGAGTGGATCCCGGAGCTCGCCGAGCGGACGAAGCGAGTCGCGCTCGGTGGCTGACGCGGAGCCGCGGCGCACGGGGTTGTTGGTCGACTTCGGCGGCGTCCTCACCACCGACCTGTTCGCCAGCTTCGCCGCCTTCTGTGGCAAAGAAAGACTTGACCCCGACCGCGTGCGCGACATCTTCCGCACCGACGAGGATGCGCGGCGCCTGCTCGTGGACCTCGAGACCGGGAAGATCGACGAGGAGGAGTTCGAGCCCGCGTTCGCCCGGATGCTCGACGTCAAGGAAGCCGCCGGCCTGATCGAGCGCCTGATGGGCGGCGCCAAGGCCGATCACCGGATGATGAACGCGGTCCGCGCCGCCCGCGACCGGGGGGTCCGCACGGGGCTCGTCTCGAAGTCCTGGGGCGTCCGCCGCTACGACCACGACCTCCTCGGCCAGCTCTTCGACGGCGTCGTGATCTCCGGCGAGATCGGGATTCGCAAACCCTCCAAGGAGATCTACGTGCTCGGCGCCGAGGCGATCGACACCCCGCCCGAGGAGTGCGTCTTCGTCGACGACCTCGAGTTCAACCTGACTCCGGCGCGGGAGCTGGGCATGGCCGCGATCCACCACACCAGCGCCGACGAGACCGTGCCCGAGCTCGAGCGGCTGCTGGGAGTTCGCCTGCGGTGAAGCGCGCGGCGGCGCTCCTCGTGGTCGTCGTCGCGCTCGCCGGGTGCGGCGGGAGCAAGCCGCGCCTGAAGCCGGCCGCGTTCGCGAGCGACGCGACGAAGGTGTGCCGGACCACGCAGGCGCGCTCGCGCGCCCTGCCGCGCCCGGTCACCCCCGGAGACGTCCCGGTGTTCCTGCGCCGCGCCGCCCGCGTGCTGTCCGACGCGGTCAAGCACCTCGAGGCGCTCCGGCCGCCGGCTCGCCTGGACGCATCCTGGAGCCGCCAGACGAAGCTGCTCGACCAGCAGCTGACGCTGGTCGTCGGTCTCTCGAAGTCGGTCAAGAGTCGCAAGGGCGACGCCGTGGGCGCGGTCCAGCGGGTGGACGGGCAGCTGCGCTCGGGGCGGCGGGCCACCGACGCGG
>JAOPZQ010000349.1 GCA_025964075.1 Solirubrobacterales bacterium
GCGCCCCAGACGTCGGTGGTCGCCACAGCGTTCTTTACGGACGGTATGTTGTAGAAGCAGTAGAGACCCGTGTCGCCGCGCTGCACGTTGCTCTGGGCGATGCCCTTGGAGTGCGCGAGATCGACGACGCCGGCGCCCGACACCATCGCGTAGGCGCTCGTCGTAGTCGGCGCTGGCGTTGCTTCGCAGGTCGGCGTGCCGTCCTGAGCGATCGCGCGGATCGCGCTGCCCACGGCGCAGGTGCTGGCGACGCGACGCTGTAGATAGCTCGTGTCGGCAGCGAGCACCGGTACCGCCGCGGTCCCGGTCTTCGTGATCCCCGCGCCGGAGGTGATCGACTGCACCACGACCGCGCACGTCGGCACCCCGGACGCCGCGACCGCAGTCACGAACTGATTGACCGCACACGCCGAGATCCGCTTCTGAAGCGTGTTGAAGTCCGTGCCCAGCGACACGTCGCCCGTCGCTCCCCCGCCCGTCAGGCCCGAACCCGCCGCCGCGCCGACGGCCGTGATGTCACCACCGCTGTCGGCGGTGATCGCCTGACACGTGACCCCGCCGTCCTCCTTTATCTCCCGGATCGCCTGACCAACCTGGCAAAGGCTGCCGACGCGGCGCTGCAGCACCCCCGGATCCGCCACGAACGTGTTGCCGGCGAGTCCAAGCCCGAAACCGGCGCTGTAGGTCGGCGCCTTGGGAAACGCCGACACCGGGATCACCCCGATCGGGAACTTGCCCGTGGCGTCCAACGCCAACAACTCGCCCTGCTTCGGGGTCTTGGATGCCGAGAGCTTGTCCACGTTGTCCGCGTTCTTGGCGCGGTCCGCGACCTTCGCCCGGGAGACCTTCCCGGCGGCACCCACCGGCGCAGCCGAGCACAAGCCTCCGAGGAGGCACGCGGCGGCGAGCGCCGCGCTGAGCTTGCCTCTCAATGAAGGCCGCGAGGGCTCGTGGGAAGACACACGCCCATCGTGGCGGGGGACTGATGCCCTTCGCATCGATAGGCCACCCTGAAATTAGTCGGCTAGGGCAGCGCTCAGTTCGCCTCGCCGCACGACATCGAGCTTGCCATACGTGGCGTGCAACTGGGTCTCGACCGTCTTCTGCGTGACGAAGAGGCGCTGGGCGATCTCGCGGTTGGTGAGGCCCTCGGCGGCAAGCCTCGCCGTGCGCAACTCGCTCGGTGTGAGCGCCTCGATCCCGCTGCGCAATACGCGGCGAGGCCGGCCGCCGGCCGCGCGCAGTTCCTCGCGTGCCCGCTCGGCCAGCACCGTGGCTCCGCAGCGGGTCGCGATCTCCACGCCCTCGTACAGCGGGTCCCGCGCCGCCGCACGCCGGCCGTCACGCCGCAGTGCCGCGCCGAGGTCCACGAGCGCTCGAGCATGCTCGAGCCGCATGTTGGAGCCCGCCAGCGTCTGCTCCGCCGTCCGGAGTCGTTCGAGATCGCGCTCGGCCAGGCCGAGCACCCGCAGGGCGGACCCGATCGGTCCCGGCGCACCGAAACGCGTAGCCAGGGCGAGCTCGTCAGCCGCGAGCGCCGCCGCCCGCAGGTCGGCCCCACACGCAAGCAGGGACTCCGCCGCCAACCGTCGCCACGGCAACAGCACCGCCGAGTCGACCTCGACCGCCCGCGCCTGCGCGCCCACCGCGAGTGCGGTGTCCGCAGCCTCCGCACAGCGGCCGAGCGCATGCAGCGCAGGCACCCGCTCCAGGTCGACCCAGGCGCGTACCGCCCCGAGCATGCCGGGGCGTCCGATGTGCTCATCGATCAGGGCGAGCGCCCGCGCCGGGTGCCCGCGCTCGGTGTAGGCGACCGCCTTCGCGATGACGGCCGGCGCGCAGTTGAGGAGGAAGCTGTTCTGCGGTGCGGTCTCGAGCGCGGCATCCCCATCGGCCTCCGCGTCGAGCAGCGCACCGCAACGAACGTGATACAGCGCGCGCCATGCGAATGTCAGCGTCAGCCCGAGAGCGATCGCGCCACGTTGGCGGGCACCAGCCTCACAGCGCGCGAACTCCTCGACGGGAGTCTCGCCGTCCTCGCACAGGCCGATGATCGTGACCGCCCACGCCATCGGCTGGCTGGCATCGATGGCTTCCTGATGCGCAGCCGAGTCAACGCCGATCGCGCGCCGAGCAAACCCCGCGGTCTCGAACGCCGGCCGATTCGTGAACAGGCTCGCGATCGCGAGCTGTGCGAATCCAACTCGCGTCTGGAGATCGTCGTCCTCGGTGATCAGGCCCACCGCTTCGTCGACGAGCACACTGGCCCGCTCCCCGGACGCCTGGCCCGCAGCGAGTGCCCGCTCGGCCGCGAGGCGGAAGACGATGTCGGGCCGGCCGGCGGGCAACTCGGCACGCGTTTGTGCGAGCAGGCGGACGACCTCCGCACCGCGTCCTGCGGCGGCCATCGCGAAGGAGAGCCGCACGAGGAGCGCGGCGCGCTGAATCGGGTCCCTCATGTCCTCCCGAACCCGCAGCAGGGTGTCGATCCCGCGCTCGTCACCGGCGGTCATCAACGCCGTGCCGCGCCGCGTCTCCAGCACGGCCCGCCGATCCTCCCCGACCGGCTCGTCCAGCGCGCGCTCCAGCAACCGGGACGCCATCGCCGGCGACCCGTGGGCCTGCGCCTCGCGCGCAGCACGTTCGAGCATCTCAGCGGCCCAGCCTTCGCCGACAGGGGGGCAGGCCAGTAGGTGCGCTGCCACCTCCTCGGCGGGGGCGCTCAGATCGAATAGCACTCGAGCGGCGCGGGCATGACGGGCGGCGGCCGCGACCTCGCCGAGATTCGCCAGGATCGCCGTTCGTAGCAAAGGGTGTCTGAAGTCGAGCCGGGGGCCGGCGCCGAGGATGTCGGCGCGGCCCAGGTCGCGCGCCGCCGTCGCGGCGTCCTCGAGCGGGATGTCGGCCAACGCCGAGACCTGCGGGAGCGTTGGGTTGGAGCCGAGCAGGGCGGCGGCTTCCGCCACTCGGGTTGCGTCGGGGCCGAGGGCGTCGAGTCGCGCGGCCACCGAGCGCTGAAGCCCGGCTGAGGCCAGCGATGTCGCCCGCCCGGCGTTAGCCGCCACTGGCGCCAGCCCGGCCTGCTCGACGGCCGAGAGAAGCTCGCGCAACAGGAACGGATTGCCGCCGCAGGCTTCGTGGCACGCCTCGACGAACGCGTCCTCCGCTGCGTCGTCGTGGCGGTGGATGATCGTCGCGGTCGCCGCACGTGACAGGGGTTCGAGTTGAGCCGTCCGGACGCGTGGTTCCTGTCGGAGCGCGTCCAGCGCCCGGTGCGGGCCAGCGGCCTCGCCCGTTCGCGTTGCCATCAGCAGCACGAGGTTCAGGCCGTCCATGCGTCGAGCAATAAACCCGAGCCAGCCGAGGGATTCCGGGTCGCACCAGTGCAAGTCGTCGATCACGAGCGCCAGCGGCGCGTCGGTAGTCATTGCGGCCACCAGCCAGTACAAGGCGTTGAACGCCACGTACTCCTCGACCGGCGCCGCCGCGTGCCCTTGGAGCACGGGCCCGGCAGCCCTCGCACCGCCGGCCAGCCAGCGGGTGCGCTGCGACGCCGTGGCACCGTGAAGCGCCGGCGCGAGCAACTGACGCACCAGACCCAGCGGGAATCCCTGCTCGAGACTGACACCACGCGCGCCGATGATCCGGATGCCGGTCGCCCGCGCGAACGCCGTATCGAGCACCGACGTCTTGCCCATCCCGGCGGCAGCCTCGAGCAGCAGCGCTGTGCCGTTTCGCTGCGCTGCGCCGGCCAGCAGCACGCTCACGGCGCCCACGACCTCGTCGCGCTCGAGCAGCCTCGTCCCCATGAGCCGCTGAGCGTATCTTGCCGCCGTCCGGCCGCTCATGAGACCTACCGCGGGTAGGTCCGCCTCAGCGTGTCGATCATCTGGTGTTGCTGGGCGTCGTCGCAGCGACGTTGTCGTCGCTCTTTGCGGGGTTTTTCCGTCGTGCCGGGGGTGAGGATGGGCGCGCTGTGCCCTAGGAATGGGTATGAACGTGACGGGGGAGCCGTGAGTGCCGTAGCGCGAAGAGCGGAGCCGGTCATCGACGAGGCCTGGGTCGTCGCGACGCTCCGCGAGCACTCGGCGTCGATGCTGTGTCTGGCGCGCCGCCATTCCCTCTGCGTCGACGATGCGGAGGACGCCTATCAGCGGGCGGTCGAGATCTTCCTGCGCCGGGCCGACACGGTGAGGCGCGAGACCGCTCCCTCGTGGCTCAGAACTGTGGTCAAGCACGAGGCGATGGCGATCCGCGCCCAGCGCCAGGCCAGTGTCGGGGCGGACGACGTCGACCTCGACGCGCACGCCGGCGATCATCCGAGCGAGGACGAGCGCGTCGTCCGGTTCGATCGGCTGCGGGGCACGGCGGAGGCGCTGCAGCGGCTCAAGCCGAACGAGGCGCGCTGCCTGCTGCTCCTCGCGCACGGCCTCTCCTACACGGAGATCTGCGAGGCGACGGGGTTCACGCACACGAAGGTGAACCGCTGCATCACCGAGGGCCGCCGCGCTCTGCTCGAGCGCTATGCCGGCATCGAAGCCGGGAGGGAGTGCGCACGCTGGGCGCCGATGCTCGCGGCGGTGGCGGACGGCGAGGCGAGCGCGCGGCAGCTGCTCGCGCTCCGCCCCCACCTGCGCCGATGCTCCGGCTGCCGCGCGGCGCTGCGTGCCTACCGCGAGGTGCCGCGTCAGGTCGCGGCGCTGATCCCGCTCGGCGCGGCGCCGCTCGCGG
>JAOPZQ010000102.1 GCA_025964075.1 Solirubrobacterales bacterium
GCAGCCGCCGCAGAGGACCGCGCCGGCGGCGGCCAGCGGCCGGCCGCACGCGAGGCACGCGGGCGGGACGAAGAGCGCGAGCACGGCGTCGACGAGGGGGCGGCTCGGCATGGGACTACCCCTCGGCGTTCTCGATGCGGGGACGGCTCGGCATGGTGAAGCCAGCGTGCCAGGGATCGCGTGCCATGTGGTGCGCGGATTGCGACAATTCTGTGCCGAATGTCCCCGGACGCCTCCTGGTCCTTCGCCCCCGGCGTCCTGCTCGTCGTCGCATTGGCCGGCGGCGCCTACGCGAAGCGTTGGCGCGACGCGCGGGCGAGCCGCCCCGCACACCCGCCGGGCCGCTGGCGCGCCGTCGCGTTCGGAGGCGGCCTGCTGGCGATCTTCGTCGCGCTGATCTCCCCGATCGACCGTCTCGCCGAGCAGCTCCTCGTCATGCACATGGTCCAGCACCTGCTGCTGCTCGACATCGCGCCGATCCTCGTGATCGTCGGCTTGACGAAGGTCCTCCTGCGCCCGATCACCCGGCGGGTCCACGCGCTCGAGCGCCGCGCCGGCTTCCTCGCGCATCCGGCCTTCGCGGTCGTCTTCTACGCGGGCGCGATGTGCGTCTGGCACATCCCCGCCCTCTACGACGTCGCCGCCCGCCACAGCGGGATCCACGCCCTCGAGCACCTGACCTTCTCGGCCGCCGGCTTCCTCTACTGGTGGCACCTGCTCTAGCCGATCCGCTCGCGCCTGCGGATCGGGGGCATGGGCCCGGTCGTCTACATGGTCTCGAGCAAGCTGGTGCTCGGCCTGCTCGGGATCATCATCACGTTCTCCCCCGGCGTCATCTACGGCGTCTACGCCCACGGACCGGCCTACTGGGGCCTCAGCCACCACAACGACCAGGCGGTCGCGGGGCTGGTGATGGCGCTCGAGCAGTCCGTGATCATGGGGACCGCCCTCGCGGTGCTGTTCTCCCGGGCGCTGGCGGAGTCGAACCGCGAGGCGGAGCGGGCGGAGCGGCTGCTGGACGCGGGCGGGGTCTAGTAGCGGCCGCGCGGCGGTCCACGGCCGGCCACCAATGGCGACTTTTGTCGCCCACGGCGACAAAAGTCGCCATCGAGGCGAAATTCCCGCCGCGGCGGCCGAGCCCGCCCCCTCGAGGCGTCGTTGTTTCGAACTCCCGGGGCCCAGCCTCAGCGCCGTACGGTGACCCCGACCCGCTGCGTCGAGGATCGGCCGGCGGCGGGCAACGTCGTGCGGATCACCAGGGTCGCCGGCAGCCGGCCGCGCCCGACCCGTCGCCGCGCGCCCGAGCTCAGCTGCAGCGCCGCCGTCCCGTTGCCCGGATCGGGCACCGTGAACGACGTCGAGGCGAGCCGCCCCCCGCGAGTCAGCGAGATCTGCCCGCGACACGCCTGCGGGCACGCCAGCGGCACGACGACGTGGGTTCCCCGGAGGCGCAGGGCGCGCTGGCGGACACGGACCGGGCAGCGGCTCGGCGCGGCCGGCGCCGACGGCGCCTCGTCGAGGCCGACCCGGAAGAGCGCCCGGCCCGCGCAGTCCGGGAACGTGTAGACGGCGCGCTGGGCGTCGGCGTCGAAGTCGCCGACCGCGGCGTCGACGAGCGTTTTGTCACCGGCCGCGAGGCCGGCGACGTGCAGGTGCCCCGCCGTGTCGCGGTAGACGACCCGGCCGCCCCCGAGCCGGAGCGGCGAGCACGGGTGGGCGCCCGCGACGATCTGCGGCGCCGGCGCGGCCGGCGAGGCCACGAGGAGCGTGGTGTCCGGGCACGACAGCGCCACGGCGGCGAGCGTGCCGTCCGGCTGCAGCGCGAACGGGCCGCCGGTCCCCCCGACGCGGAAGCTCTCGGCGCCGGTCACACGGGATGCGACGACCACGGCCGGACCGCCGCCCCCCGGCGGCGGCTCGAGGTCGTAGGCGACGTAGTCGCCGGCGAGCGCGACGGCGCTCACCGTGTCGCCCGCGGGCACCGCGATGCGGACGTCGGCGCCGCCGATCTCGTGCACGACCACGCTCTCCGCCGTTCCCTCGCACGCGCCCTCGACGAACGCGATTCTCGGCCCCTCGACCGCGAACGGCGGGGGGTGCGGAGCGACCGGCTGATCGCAGGTGGCGATCGTCTCGGTCGCCGACTGGTCGAGCGCGCTGAAGCTGAGGGTCACGCTGCCCAGCCGCTGCGAGCCTCGGTTGGACCCGTCGAGCTCGGCGAGCGCGAGGTTCGTCGCGCTGGCGGCGTACGCGTAGGCGGTCGTGTGGGCGATGCCGCCGTTGTGGACGACCGCGGTCGGCGCGGACACGAGCGTGGACCGCCCGCCCGGCCCGAGCGACTCGAGGATGTAGGAAGCACCGCCGTCCGAAGCCGCGCCCTGGCGCTCGTAGAGCACCCGCGAGCCGAGCAGCGTCGGATGGCCGAGCTGGGTCGCGCCCACCAGCCGGACGCGGGCGGCGGCGGGAGCGGCGAGGATCAGGACCGGGAGAACGGCGGCGACCAGGAGGCGGCGCACCGCCGCGACCCTACCCAGATTCGCCCCACGCGTGCAGGTAGGCCTTCTGCTCGGGTGTCAGCGTGTCGATCTCGATGCCGAGCGCCGCGAGCTTCAGCCGCGCGACCTCGCGGTCGATCGCCGCCGGGACCGGATGCACGCCCGGGGCCAGCTCCCCGCGCCGGCGCAGCAGATCCTCCGCGCACAGCGCCTGGAGGGCGAAGGAGACGTCCATGACCGCGGCCGGATGCCCCTCCGCCGCGGCGAGGTTGACGACGCGCCCGCGAGCCAGCAGGTGCAGCCGGCGTTCGCCGAGGTCGTACTGCTCGACGAGCGGACGGACCTCCCGCACGCCGCCCGTCGCGGCCGCGGCGAGGTCGTCGAGGTCGATCTCGACGTCGAAATGGCCCGCGTTGGCGAGGATCGCGCCGTCCTTCATGCGC
The DNA here is from genome assembly GCA_025964075.1 of Solirubrobacterales bacterium. Lineage (GTDB taxonomy): Bacteria > Actinomycetota > Thermoleophilia > Solirubrobacterales > Solirubrobacteraceae > JAOPZQ01. The sequence continues at coordinate 2,939 of JAOPZQ010000102.1, forward strand.
TCGAAGTGCTCACGGCGCAGGACCGACCGAGAGCCGGTCACGGTCACGAAGATGTCGCCGCGCTCGGCGGCCGCGAGCGCCGGCATGACCTCGTAGCCCTCCATGCGGGCGTCGAGCGCGCGCAGCGGATCGACCTCGCACACCACCACCGCGGCGCCCGCCCCCCGCGCGCGCTGCGCGACGCCGCGGCCGGCGTAGCCGAACCCGAGCACGACGAGCGTGTGCCCGGCGAGCAGGACGTTCGTGGCGCGCAGGATGCCGTCGAGCGCCGACTGGCCCGTGCCGTGGCGGTCGTTGAACGTGCGCTCGGAGAGCGCCTCGTTCACCGCGACGACGGGGCACCGCAGGACGCCGGCGACCTCGAGCCGCCGGAGCTGCAGCAGGCCGGTCGTGGTCTCCTCGGCCGCGCCGACGAGCTCGGCGGCGGCCTCCTCGCCCGCGGCGTGAACTGCGGCGATCAGGTCGGCGCCGTCGTCGAGGACGATGTTCGGGCGGCCGGCCGCGAGCGCCTGGACGTGCGCCGTGTAGGCCTCGGGACCCTCGCCGCGGACCGCGCGCACCTCGACGCCCTCCGCCGCCAGGGCGGCCGCGACCTCGTCCTGTGTGG
>JAOPZQ010000141.1 GCA_025964075.1 Solirubrobacterales bacterium
GCGGGCGCCCTTCAGGCTCCCGGCCGGCAGCTGGCCTTCGTTGATGACTGGCATCGTGTCCTCCGCTTTCAGGTGTTAGTTACCGGGACGGTCCGATCCGCGTCGAGAGACCTCGCTGTGACCTGAGGGATCGGCCGCGGTGGATCAATGCCGACGGAGCACCGCGGTCTGGTGACCGTTTGGCAGCTCGCGCCCGGACTTCCGGTACGTTCTGTGGGCGCAAGTTCATGCCGAGAGGATCCCTTCGGCCACCTCGCCCTGGCTCTGCCCCTGGGTCCGGGCGGCACGGATCCCGGGGACCAGGAGCGCAACCAGCGCGCCGACAGCCAGGATGGCTGCGCCGACCGGCAGCGCGGCGGTGAAACCGGCGGTGTAGGCGTGCGGCGAGGCATACGAGCCGTGGGCGCTGAACACGGACGCCAGGACCGCGACCCCGAACACACCACCGAGCTCACGTATCGCGTTCGTCGCCCCAGATGCCTGCCCCGCTTCCGCCTGTCGCACGGACCCGAGGGCCGCGTTGGCCGCCGGCGCAAACACGAGCGCCATCCCCGTGCCCGCGAGTATGAACGGCACGATCAGCGAGGAGTAGGCGACGTCGGGAGTGAAGACCGCTGCCATCCAGGCGATCGCGATCGTCTGCAGCACGAGGCCGACGAACATCAGCGGCCGGGCCCCGACGCGGTCACTCAGCGTTCCGGCAATCGGAGCAACGATCATCGGCATCGCCGTCCACGGAAGCGTGCGCAACCCGGCCTGCACCGGCGAGTATCCCTGAACGGTCTGGAAGAACTGCGCCAGCAGGAAGATCGCGCCGAACACGCCGAAGAACATCGCGAATGAGAGGCCGTTCGTGGCGGCGAACTGGCGTGAGCGGAAGAACCGCATCGGAAGCATCGGGTCCGCGGCCCGCAGCTCCCACGCCACGAATGCGATCACGAACCCGATCCCGAGGGCGAACGAAGCGAGGATCGTCGTGCTCGTCCATCCCAGCGCCTGTCCGCGAACTGCACCGTAGGTGATGCCGAGCAGCCCCGGGCCCACGAGTGCCAGGCCCCGAAGATCCAGGTGCGCAGCGGGTCCCCGAGACTCGGTCAGCTGGGTGAGAGCCAACGGCACCAGCACGAGACCGATCGGCACATTGAGCCAGAAGATCCAGTGCCACGAGATGCCGCTCACGACCGCGCCGCCGACGAGCGGCCCGATCGCAACGCCGAGGCCGCTAACGCCGCCCCAGATTCCCAACGCCATGCCGCGCCGGCCGGGCGGGACGGCCTCGGAGAGCAACGTGAGCGTGAGCGGTAGGACGATGGCACCACCGAAGCCCTGCACCGCCCGGGCCGCGATCAGCAAATCCATGCTCGTCGACAGGGCCGCCGCCGCGCTCGCGACCGTGAACGTCGCGAGCCCGATGGCGAACATCCGCCGGCGCCCGAAACGGTCGCCGAGAGCCGCTCCGGTGAGGAGCAGCACGGCGAACGTCAGCGTATAGGCATTGACGGTCCACTCGAGCGACTGGATCGACGCTCCCAGGCTGCGCCGGATCGAGGGAAGCGCCGTCGTGACCACGAGGTTGTCCAGCGTGGTCATGAACAGGCCCAGAGACACAATCGCGAGCGTCCACGCGACGCTCGGTGTGGATCTCGGGGTCCGGTGCAGAAATCTCGAAATGAGGGTCATCGGCTACTCCTTTTGTGTGTTGATTGAGCACGCAGTTGCGATTGCGCCAAGGATGGTGTGTGATCGGTCACTCACTTGAAGCCAAAAAAAAGAGAGACCTACCGAGACTCCTCCTTGGCGGTGGTGAGCACCTCGGCCCAGCGCTCGTGCAGGTCCCCGATCTGTATCGCGGCGATGACGTTGCAGAGCATCCCGTGCGCGAAGAACGCCTGCATCTCCGCCGGTGAAGCGTCCCACTCGCGCTCCACCATCTCGTAGAGCATCCGGAAACCGTGCCGCAGCTCGTCCCGGACGACGGGCTCGCTTGCCGCCGCCTGCCCCTGGAGCTGGGTGAGCAGCACTTCCGGATCCCGCAACAGGTTCGTGTACGCCTCGGCCATCGCATCCCTGACGGGCCGCCCCTCGGCCCGGGCGTTCGCCGCCGCCTCCGCCATGGCGTCCTGGATCCGCTGGAAGCTCCGCTCGAGCACCGCCACGAACAGCTCGGTCTTCGTCGGGAACAGGCGGAACAGATAAGCCTGGGAAATGCCGGCGGCTGCGGCGACATCCATCGTCGGCGTGCCGTACAGCCCCCGGGGGCCGACCACCTTCATGGCGGCGCGCAGCACATCCTCCCGGCGCTCATCGGCGGTCGAGAGGGTCCGGACGGATGCTGTGGACGGCTTGGCGGCCATAAGTGTGAGTATGCACTCACTCACTCAGTCTGTCAAGCCCCTATTGCCCGAGTCCGCCCTGCTCGTCGCCAGCAGCCCAACCGGCGCCGTCGTCGGCCGGTTGACGCCGCGACCGTCGACCTCGAGTACCGCACTCACGAGTGGCGCTGGCTTTGGCGAGAGGAACGCAGCAGTCTGCTGGCGACCTGCGGCTGCTGCGTCGCCGGGGGAAGGCCTCCGGCCTAGTCGGCGAGTGTGCGTCTAGGAGGGTCCTGAAAAACAGGACGGTGCGTCCGGGGTGGTCGTGGACCGAGCCGGGCGGTCGGCGAAGCCGAAGGGAATACTGGTGGTATTTCCGTGGTTTCGGCGGCCGATCCGGCGACGTGTCCACGGCCGCATCCGGGCGTGCCGGACTTTTTCAGGCGCCTCCTAGGCGGCGGTCACCGACCGCAGCTCCTCCAGCGACTCGTCCATCAGTCGCCGGAAGGCGGTCGGGTCATCCTGCTCCACCCAGTGGGCGAAGGCAACGTGAAAGACGGTCACGCCCGCCTGGGCGGCGAGGATCGCCGCGTTCGGTGAAACGCCCCGCTCGACCAGTGCGGCCTTGATGGCGCCGGCGAGATTCTGCAGCTTGATCAGCTCACGCTCCTGCAGCTCCGGGTTGGCGTCGATGATCCCCGCGCGGATGCGCGCGAAGTCGTGACGCTCGGTGAACATCTCCGCGACCGGGTCGAGTCCGGCAGCCACGACCGCGAGCGGAGTCGCGTCCGTCGGGGCGGCGGCAACCCCCTCGAGCCAGACGCGCTGGAGCTCATGGCTGCCGCTGAACAGCACCTCGCGCTTGTCCGAGAAGTAGCGGAAGAAGGTGCGCTTCGTCAGCCCCGCGCGCTCGGCGATCTCGGCGACGGTCGTCGCCTCATATCCCTGCTCGTCGAACAGTTCGATCGCGGCGCTCATCAGGCGGCCCTGGGCGTCTGGTTTCCAGCGTGACATCTGGGCAGAGCGTAGTTGATGACACCAGGCGACATCGACTGCTATCTTGATGACACCAGGTGACATACCCACCCACTGGAGATTCCAATGCGCGTATTCGTAACCGGCGCCTCAGGCCACATCGCCTCCGCCGTCATCCCTGAACTTCTGGGCAACGGCCACCAGGTTGTCGGCCTGGCCCGCTCTGATGCATCCGCTGAGGCCGTCGTCGCGCTCGGCGCCGAGGTGCGCCGCGGCGACCTCGACGACCTCGACGGTCTGAGGGCCGCCGCCGCTGCGACCGACGGCGTGATCCACCTCGCCTTCAAGCATGAGGCGATGCGCACGGGCGACTTCATGGGCGCGGTCTCCGCCGATATGGCGGCCACCCAGGCGATCGGCGAGACCCTCACCGGCACCGACAAGCCGTTCGTGTCAACCGGGGGCACGCTGATGCTCGCCATGGCCGGGATCACCGGCCGCCCCGGCACCGAGGACGACCAGTCCGAGGGCGGTCCACGGACCGACGCGGCGAACTACACGATCAGTCTGGGGCAGCAGGGCGTGCGCTCCTCAGTCGTCCGGCTCGCGCCGATGGTCCACAGCGAGCTCGACCATCACGGCTTCACGCACGCGCTGATCGGCT
>JAOPZQ010000154.1 GCA_025964075.1 Solirubrobacterales bacterium
CCTCGAGCGCGTCGATCTCGTCGGAGATCCGCATCGAGCCGAGCTCGGCGACGATCCCGGTGCCGACCTTCGCGGCCATCATGTAGCCGAACGCGTAGGGCACGAGCTCGCGCAGGTCGCACCACGCCGAGAAGACGCCCGCGTAGGCGGGCGTGCCGGTGGCGCGGTTGAAGTACGCGCCCTCGATCCCGCACTCGAGGCCGATGATGAACACGAGGCCCCAGTGACGAGCGTCGAGGAGACGATGAGGATCCCCGACTGGCGCAGGGCCTCGCCGAAGAAGCGGAACACGCGCAGGCCGAAGACCTCGCGCAGCACGCGCGCGGAGAACTTGACGATCTCCCCGAACGCCTCGAGCCACGCCTTGGGGACGGCGAGGACGTCGCTCATCGGATGATCGTGATCTCCGGGTGCGTGGCGAGCAGCGTCTGCGTGAACACGTAGTTGAACGCGAACACGCCGAGGAAGGCGATGACGACAGCCTGGTTGACCGCGCGGCCCACTCCCTCGGCGCCGCCCGACGCGGTCATGCCCTTGTAGCAGCAGACGATCGCGATGATCGCGCCGAACAGCGTCGTCTTCACCACCGAGCCCCACAGGTCGACCGTCGACGCGTTCGTGAAGAACGTCGCCCAGAAGGGGCCGAGCGGCGCGCCGTTGACGAGCGTCGCGAGGACGCCGCCGAAGATGCCGAAGAGCAGCGCGTAGATGTCGAACAGGCCGGTCACGAGCATCAGCGCGAGGAAGCGCGGCACCACGAGGTTCTTGACCGGGTCGACCCCGAGCACCTGGAGGGCGTCGAGCTCCTCGCGGATCTTGCGCGCGCCGAGGTCGGCGGTGATCGCCGTGCCGGCCACGCCGGCGAGCACGATCGCGTCGACGAACGGCGCGAACTCGCGGATCGACGCGAGCACGAAGAAGCCCCCGAGACGGTCGAGCGCGCCGAACAGCACGAGGAAGTTCGCCGCCTGCAGACCGGGCGCGCCGTACCCGAACGCGACCGTCGAGACGAGCAGCGGGAACCAGCAGAGCTTCAGCGCGAAGAGGAACTGGGAGACGAACTCGCCGCCGTACGGATAGGGAGGACGAAGCGCGGAGACGATCGTCTTCCCCGTCAGGATCATCATGTCGCCGACCTCCTCGAGGAGGTTCTTGGTCGGCAGGAACGCTCGGTCCGCGACGCCTCTGACCATCTCTCTTCTCCCGTTGTGGCAGGCTCGACCCGCGCGGAGCCGGCGCCCGGCGGAAGACTATGACACGGCGCCGAACGGTGCCAACAGGGAACCGGAGCGACGGCGGGGACCGGGCTCAGCCCGGCGTCGTGCGTGGTATAACCCGGCCGCTGTGAGGGGGTATGGAGGGATCCGGCGCGTTCTCCCAATCGGGGCCTGCGCCCTTGCGCTCGTGGCCACGGGCTGCGGCGGCGGGGCACGCCAGGACGCCAAGGAGCCGAAGGGCAGGTTCCCCGTCGCCATCGCCTCGGCGACGTTCCCGCTCCACCAGTCGCTCGCGCAGAAGACGCGTATGACGATCGCCGTCCGCAACGCCGGCACCAAGGAGATCCCGAACGTCGCGGTCACCGTCACGCCCGTCGGCGAGGGCACGAAGGCGCAGGCGTTCGCCGAGGTCGCGGCCGGGTGCGACAACTCCGCCGCGGCCAGCGCGGCGTGCCCGCTCGCCGACCGCTCGCGTCCGGTCTGGGTCGTCGACGCCGGCCCCGCCGGCGGCGTCACCGCCTACTCGGACACGTGGGCGCTGGGCCGCCTGCCCGCCGGGCGCACGACCCGGTTCACCTGGCACGTCACCGCGGTGCAGCCGGGCGTCCACAAGATCGAGTACCGCGTCGCGGCCGGCCTGAACGGCAAGGCCGTCGCGGTCCTCGCGGGAGGCGGCGTGCCGCGCGGCACGTTCGACGTCAACGTCGACCGCCACCCCGTCCAGGCGATCGTCACCGCGTCCGGGAAGGTCGAGCGGGTCACGACGAAGTAGTCGAGCCGCCGGCGTCGTCGCCCACGAGGACTCCGGACGCCCGGATCCTTCCGCTCAGCGCGGAAGTCGCGGCGCGATGATCCGGTAGGCCTTGAGGCCGAGGCCGAGCCGCTCGCGATCCTCGGAGGCCATCGGGTCGAGGCTCGTGAGCTCGCGGACCCGGTCCAGGCGGTAGGCGACCGTGTGGCGGTGGGCGTAGATCGCCGCCGCGGTCGCGTTCATGTTGCAGTTGTGCTCGAGGTAGGCCTCGAGCGTGCCCACGAGGTCCGTGGCGTACTGGTCGTCGTAGCGCACGAGCGGCGCGACCGTGTCCTCGTAGAACGACCGGACCTCCTCCGGATGGGAGGCGAGGACGCGGAACAGGAGCCGGTAGGTCCCCGAGCCGATGTCCTCGGCGATCGGGCCGTCGGACTGGCGCAGGACGTCGAGCACGAGCTCGGCCTCCTGGATGGCGCGGCCCAGCTCGCCGGGGTCGGCGTAGAACGACGAGAGGCCGACGACGCCGTGGCGCTGCAGGCGGGCGGCGAGCTTCCGCGCGGCGGCGAGCGTGGCCTCGGGGGCGCCGTCGCCGCCCTTCGC
>JAOPZQ010000234.1 GCA_025964075.1 Solirubrobacterales bacterium
GTCTCGGCGAGCTCCGGGAGGGGGACCATCTCGCCGACCGCCGGCGGCTCGCCGTCGCGCAGGAACAACTCGCGCGACGCCGGATCGCGCGCCAGGGCCTCGCGCGCCTCGACGAACCAGGGCCGCGCCCTCTCCGTCATCGCGACGCCGCCGTCGGCGAGCTCGGCGGCGGGCGTGAGGAGCCGCCGCCAGGGCAGGCGACCGAACGCCTCGTGCATGATCCGCCAGCCGTCGACCGCCCCGGGAACCGTGATCGCCTCCGGTCCGCGCGGCGCGATGCCGCCACGCCTGTGCAGCCGGTCGGCGTCGACCACGGAGGAGGCGGGCCCGCTCGCGTTGAAGGCCACGGGGCTTGCACCCCCGCCGGGGTCGACGAGCGCGAAGAGGTCTCCGCCGATGCCGCACATGTGCGGCATCGCCACCCCGAGCACGGCGTTGGCGGCGATCGCCGCGTCGACCGCCGAGCCGCCGTCGGCGAGCACGGCGACCCCGGCCCGTGTCGCTTCGGGGTGTGGGGCGCTGACCAGACCGCGCTCGCCCTCCGCCGCGAGCGGGCTCATCCTCGGGCGACCCGGACGTCGACCGCGAGCCGCAGGGCAAGCAGCGCGAGCATCACCGCGAACAGCACGCGCAGCGTCGAGTCCGGGAGGGAGGTGGCGCACACCGTGCCGGCGGCGACCCCGGCCAGCGAGCACACGCCGATTACGAGCCCGGATCGGAGGTGGACGTTCCCGTAGCGGGACTGTCGCACGCCGCTCACCAGGATCGCCGGGATCATCGCCGCGAGCGAAGTGGCCTGAGCCGTGTGCTGCGAGAGCGAGAGCACGAGCACCATCGCGGGAACGAGCAGGATGCCTCCGCCCACGCCGAACATCCCGGCGAGCACCCCGGCCGTGAGGCCGCAGCCCAGCTCGACCAACACGGTCATGGGTGGATCAGCATCACGATCGCCGTGATCAGGAGGAAGCCCGCGAACGCGAGCTGCACGGCGTTGTTGCTCAGGCGCTGCTGGAGCCAGGTCCCGGCCACCGCCCCGACCGCGGCCGGCAGTCCGAGCACGACCGCTGCCCCGAGGTCCACGTAGCCGAGCACGCCGTAGGTCGCGGCACCGGCCACTGCTGCCATCGAGATCGCCACGAGCGACGACCCCGTGGCGAGCTTGACCGGGAACCGGAGGAAGAGGGTCAGCGCCGGCACGACCAGGATCCCACCGCCGACGCCCATCAGCGCGCTGAGGAATCCCGCCGCGACGCCGATCGCCACCAGGCGAGGAGTCGTCGATGGCGTGACACTCGCGTCCCGGACCGGCGCCATCGCGTCAGACGCCACGACCCTATGCGTCCGCGGCGATCGCGGTGACCGCGATCTCGACGTGCATCCCGTCGATGCCGAGCTTCGGGACCGCCACCGCCGTCCACAGCGGCGGCCGGTCGGGCATGCGCTGCTTGAACTGCTCGTTCATCACGGAGAAGACGTCGCCCTCGATCGCGGGCGAGTCCTCGATGGGCACGTGGTACGACGTCACGCTGACGACGTCGGTCCACGACGCCCCGGCGCTGTTGAGCGTGCGTTCCACGTTGTCGAAGGCGAGGGCGATCTCGTCCCCGATGCTCTCCGGAAAGCCCAGCTCGTCGGTCCACCCGCCCTGCCCGGAGATCTCGACGCGGTCACCGAGCCTCAGTGCCTGTGCGTAGTAGAACTCGCGCCCCAGGGCCTCTCCGAACCCTGGCGTGACGTAGAACTCGGGAACGCTCATCTGGCTGCCTCCATGGGGGTGGTGTTCGAAACGTGGGGTCCGACGGCGTGGTGACAAGCCACGTCCCGGCCGTCGCGGAACGTGAGCGGCGGGCGTGTCTCGCACACCTCGTCGGCGAGCGGGCAGCGGGGCGCGAACGCGCATCCGCTTCCCGGCTCCGAGAGATCGCCGGGATCCGCCGCGAGGTCGCCGCGCCGCCCGCGCAGCGACGGGTCGGGGACCGGCACGGCGTCGAGCAGCGCCGTCGTGTACGGGTGCACCGGCGCCCGCAGGATCTCGCGCGCCGGCCCCATCTCGACGATCCGTCCGAGGTACATGACCGCGACGTCGTCGGCGATCTTCCGGACCGTCCCGATGTCATGTGAGATGAAGACGAACGCGCACCCGGTCTGCTCCTGGATGCCGGCGAGGAGGTCCACGATGCGCTCGCGCACGAGGAAGTCCAGCGACGCCGTGGGCTCGTCGAGCACGATCAGCTTCGGCCGGGGCGCGAGGGCGCGCGCGATGACGACCCGCTGCTGCTGGCCGCCCGAGAGCTGGTGCGGATAGCGATCGAGGAACTGCTCGCCGAGATCGACCGCCTCGAGCGCCTCGCGGACCCGTGCGGCGCGCTCGGCCCGGACGAGCCCGGGGAGCCGCAGGGGCTCCTCGACGCTGCTCCGGACCGTCATGCGCGGATCGAGCGCGTCGAGGGGATCCTGGAAGACCATCTGGATGCCGCGCCGGCCGTCGCGGAGCGCGCGCCCGCGCATCGGCTCCAGGTCCCGCCCGAGGAACTCGATCCTTCCGGAGGCGGGGCGGATGAGCCGGGCCACCGCGTTCGCGACCGAGCTCTTGCCGCAGCCGCTCTCGCCGACGATCGCGAGCGTGCGGCCCGGCGCGACCGCGAACGACACGCCCTTGACCGCGTGCACGTCCCCCGTGCCGTCGCCGGGGTAGCGGACGTGCAGGTCTTCGACGGTGAGCACGCTCACGCCGTCGTCTCCGCCATGTGCCGCGCCTCGCGGTTCGCCGCCTCGACGAGCAGCCGGCCGTACGCGCTCGTCGCACCGGCGAACAGCCCCTCGACGGTGCGCTGCTCGGTCACCCGGCCGTCCTCGACGATGATCGCGCGATCGCAGTGCTGCGCCACGACCCCGAGGTCGTGCGTGACGAGCAGCGTCGAGGCGCCGGCCTCGCGGGCGCGCCGCTCGATCACCTGCATCACCTGGGCCTGGACGGTCGCGTCGAGCCCGGTCGTCGGCTCGTCGGCGATCAGCAGGCGCGGACGCCCGAACAGCGCCACCGCGATCGCCACCCGCTGCGCCATCCCTCCGCTGAGCTCGTGCGGATAGGCTCGGAGCACGCGCTCGGGGTCGCGGATGCGCACCGACGCCAGGGCCTCGAGGGAGGCCTTCCCGACCGCGTCGCCGTCGGCGAGCTCCAGGTCGCGCAGCACGGTGCGCATCTGGGCGCCGATCCGGCGCAGCGGGTGCAACGCCGCCTTGGCGTTCTGGGGTACGTAGGCGATGCCGGTGCCGCGCAGACGCCGCAGCTCCTCCGGGTCGAGATCCGTGAGCTCGACGCCCTCGAAGCGGATGCTTCCGCCGAGCCGCACGATGCCGGGAGGCAGGACGCCGAGGATGGCACGGGCCGTGAGCGTCTTCCCCGAGCCCGTGCCCCCGAGCAACGCGACGGTCTCGGCGTCCCCGATCGCCAAGCTCGCATCCTTGACGATCTCCGTGCCGTCGGCTCGCCCGATCCGGAGGCCTTCTACGTCCAGCAGCGGAGCGGTCATCCTCGCCTCCGGGGGTTCAAGTGCTGCCCGATGCCCTCGCTGAGGAGGGCGAAGCCGGCGACGGTGATCGCGATCGCGACGCCCGGGAACAGCGCCACCCACCACTGGCCGGTGGCCACGAGCGAGGCTCCGCCCGAGATCATCGAGCCCCACTCCGCGGTCGGCGGCTTGAGCCCGGCGCCGACGAACCCGAGTCCCGATGCCATGAGGATCGCCCAGCCGACGCTCGTGGCCCACTGGCCGAGGGCCGGCGCCATGGCGTTGGGCAGCACGTGCCGCAGCACGATGCGGGGCGACGTCACGCCGCTGACGCGAGCGGCCCGGACGAACGACCGCTCCATCAACGCGCGCGTCTCCGTGCGGAACGTCCGGACGAAGAGGGGCAGGTAGACGATCGTGACGGCGATGATGATGTTCGACATCCGCTGGCCGAAGAGCGTGACGAGCAGCAGCGCGGTGATGAACAGCGGGATGCTCTGCAGGAGGTCGACGAGCCGGCTCACCACCGCGTCGACGATGCCGCCCACCGCCCCCAGCGCCAGGCCGATGGCCCCGCCGATCCCGAGGGCCACCAGCGTGCCGAGCAGGCCGATCACCAGGTCGGTGCGCGCCCCGTAGAGCAGCCGCGAGTAGATGTCGAAGCCCGAGGAGTCGGTCCCGAGCCAGTGGGTGCCTCCGGGCGGCTGCAGCGCCGCGGACGGGTTGGCCGTCTCCGCCGGGAAGCGCGCCAGCACCGGCGCCAGCAGCGCGAGCAGCACGACGCCGAGGACGATCGTCAGCCCCGTGGCGAGGGCGGGGTTGCGCCGCCGGCCCTGGCGTAGGGCGAGGATGACCGTCGCGGGCCGACCCCGGGCGATCGTCGGCATGTCAGCTCATCTCCGGGGATCGCACCGCGGCCATCCGCGCCGGCAGCGCGAGGCGGGGAAGACGGGCGAGTCGCCGCCGCGGCGTGGCCTTCAGCCGCGGATCGAGGATCGCCTGCGCGAGGTCGGCGAGCAGGTACACGACAAGCACGAACGTGGTGGTGACGATCACCACGCCCTGCACCGCCGGGTAGTCGGAGATCTGGACCGCCTGGACCGTGTACTGGCCGAGGCCGCCCCACGAGAAGACGACTTCGACGGGCACGGACTGG
>JAOPZQ010000236.1 GCA_025964075.1 Solirubrobacterales bacterium
CGTGAACCACGCCGGCTCGTGGCCGCCCCCGAGCGGCTTCGCGCCGAGGACCTGGGCGGTCCACGCGGCGGTCGTGACGACGGCGCCGACCTCGACGACGAACATCACGGGCTTGCGCAGCTGGACGCGCGGGTCGAGCTTCTTCAGCGACCCGATCAGCGCCGGACGGATGATCTCGGGGGTGAAGACGGAGGCGGAGCGGCGTGGGGTCATCGCGGGGTCTCGTCGAGGGCGAGGTTGAGCGTCAGGACGTTCACGCCGGGCTCTCCGAGAACGCCGAGGAAGCGGCCGTCCGTGTGCTGCGAGATCAGGTGGTCGACCGTGGCGAGCGGCACGTGGCGCACCGCGGCGACCCGGTGCGCCTGGATGCGCGCGTTGGCCTGCGAGATGTGCGGATCGACGCCGGAGGCGGAGTTCGTCACCGCGTCGACCGGCACTTGCGCCGGGGTCAGCCTCGCGTCGTAGGGCCGCTCGAGGGCGACGTAGGCCCGCAGGGCTTCGCGCGTCAGGAACATCGTGCTCGCCTGGTTGGGTCCGTGGTTGCCGAAGAACGTGACGGCGGGGTTGTAGGCATCGGCCGACGGGCGGGGCTGGAAGCACTGCGGGTTCGGCCGGGTGATGGGGTTGCCCTTGGCGTCCTTCTTGCCCGTGTCGAGCACGAACGGCTGGCCGATCAGCTTCGAGCCGACGACCTTGCCGCCCACCTTGACCTGCTCGCCGTTGGCCCGTCCGGGGAGCGCGACCTGCGCGATGCCCGTGACGACGAGCGGGTAGCCGATGCCGAGCACGACGGTGAGGACGAGGACCGCGAGGGCGGCGGTGGAGAGGTCTCGAGTGAACTTGGCCATGGTCAGAACAGCCTTCCGGTGAGGCCCTGGACGACAGGACCGAGGAGAAGGGCGGGGAAGAAGGTCAGGGCGCCGACGAGCACGACGACGCCGATCAGCAGGACGACGAAGGTCGGGCTGTCGGTGCGCATCGTTCCGACGCCGACGGGCGCGACCCGCTTCCTCGCCAGCGAGCCGGCGACGGCGAGGACGAAGAGGATCGGCGCGAACCGGGCGAAGACCATCGTCACGCCGCCGAGCAGGTCGGCGAACGTGATGCCATGCGAGCCCACGTTGCCGGGCGTGGGCTGGTAGTAGCCCGTGTAGCCGGCGAAGGCCGACCCGTTGTTGTTCCCCTGCGACATGTAGGCGTAGAGCGACTCCGAGAAGCCTTGTGGACCCGAGGCGAAGATCGACGGCTTGCCGAACTTCGTGCCGACCGCGAGCGCGGCGCCGACGAGCGCGGCGATCGGCGTGAAGATCGCGCCCAGGGAGACGAGCTTGATCTCCCGCGCCTCGACCTTCTTGCCGAGGAACTCGGGCGTGCGACCCACCATCAGGCCGCCGATGAACACGGCGAGCAGCGCGAAGATCAGCATCGAGTAGAGGCCGGTGCCGACGCCACCGAAGACCGTCTCCGACATCGACAGGTTGGCGAACGGCACGAGGCCGCCGACCCCGGTCAGCGACTCGAATGCCGAGTTCACGGCGCCGGTGGACGTCGCGGTCGTGATCGCCGACCACAGCGCCGAGCCGGCGATGCCGAAGCGCTGGTCCTTGCCCTCCAGGTTGCCCCCGGTCGACCCCGCGAACGCCTGCGTGTGGACGCCGGCGGCGTGCTGCGCGGGCGTGCCGTGCTGCTCGGCGATGTAGGTGATGACGACGCCGACGATCAGCAGGATCGACATCGCGGAGAAGATCGCGTACCCCTGGCGGCGGCTGCCGACCATCCTTCCGTAGGTCCACGTCAGCGAGACCGGGATGCTGAGGAGCAGGAACATCTCGATGAAGTTCGAGAGGCCCGTCGGGTTCTCGAACGGCATCGCGGAGTTGACGTTGAAGAAGCCGCCGCCGTTGGTTCCCAGCTCCTTGATGACCTCCTGCGAGGCCACCGGACCGAGCGCGAGCAACCCGTGGCCGCCGGAGAGCGGCGACGTCGTCACCGAGCTGCCCAGCGTCTGGACGACGCCCTGGGACACGAGCACGATCGCGCCGACGATGGAGAGCGGGAGGAGGACGTAGTAGCAGGCGCGGATGAGGTCCTGCCAGAAGTTGCCGATCGAGCCGTCGCCCGCCGGGCCCCGGCGCGAGGCGATCCCCCGGATCAGCGCGATCGCGACCGTGAGGCCGACCGCGGCGGAGAGGAAGTTCTGGACGGCCAGGCCGGCCATCTGGGAGAAGTACGAGAGCGTGCTCTCGCCCCCGTAGTACTGCCAGTTCGTGTTGGTGACGAACGACGAGGCCGTGTTGAACGACAGATCCCAGGTACCCGCGTGGAAGCTCTGCGGGTTGAAGGGCAGCACGCGCTGGGCGCGGAGGATCACGTAGAGGACGAGCCAGCCGAGCAGCGAGAACGCGATCAGGCTGCGGGCGTAGGCCTTCCAGCTCTGGCCCTGCGTGGTGTCGACGCGCAGGGCGCGATACGTCAGCCGCTCGAGCGGGCCGAGGATCCGGTCGAGCAGGACTCGCTCGCCGGTGAAGACCCGTGCCATGTAGCCGCCGAGCAGCGGCATCGCGGCGACGAGCACCGCGCAGAAGATCGCGATCTGCACATACCCCTGGGGCATGTGCGCCTAGAAGCGCTCGCCTCGGAGGAGGACGTAGATGAGGTAGGCGCTGACGACGATCGACAGCGCGAGACCGAGGGCGGAGCTGAAGCTCATACCCGATCGAGCCCTTCGATCAGCAGCCACAGGAGCGCGAACATCCCGATCCCGACGACGACGGCGATGATGTCCATGGCCGTGACGCTAGGAGCCGCCTCGTGACGCGGCCATCAAGAAACCCGATCAGCTCATAAAGATTCCGTGAAGTCCCAACGACGCGAGGGATGCGCGGCGTGGGACTTCTACAAAACCGGGTCCCGGGCTGACGCGGTCCCAACGGCGAGACGCGCAGCGGGAGAGGAAATAGGGGTCAGACCCCTTTTTCCGCGTCCGCGAGCAGCGCCGCGACGAGTCCGTCGATGTCGTGGCGCTCCGCCTCGACGTGGGGCGTCAGGCCGCGTTCGCGCAGCGCGTCGCTCGTCACCGGCCCGATGGACACGAGCCGCGAGGCGGGGCCGACCTCGCCGACGGCGTCGAGGAAGAAGCGCACCGTGGAGGACGAGGTGAACGTCACGTAGTCGGCGGCGCGGGCGCGCGCGAGCTCGTCGGGCGTCAGGGTCTCGGCGACCGTCTCGTACAGCGCGACGACCTCGACCTCGGCGCCGCGGGCGCGCAGGGCGTCCGGCAGGACGTCCCGCGCCTCGGCCGCGCGGGCCACGAGCGCGCGCGCAACCGGTATGTCCGCGAGCGCCTCGACGAGCGCCTCGGCCACGAAGCGCTCGGGCACGACGTCGGCCTCGATGCCGTGCTCGCGCAGGGCGCGTGCGGTGCCCGGTCCGATCGCCGCGACCGTCGCGCCGGCGAGGGCGCGGGCGTCGGCGCCCGCGGCTGCGAGGCGGGCGAACAGGAGGCGGACACCATTCGGGCTCGTGAGGCAGACGAGGTCGTAGCGTTCGAGGTCGGGCGCGGCGCCGTCGAGGGGGACGATGCGGATCGCGGGCGTCTCCAGCACGTCGGCGCCGAGGCCGCGCAGGCGGTCGGCCAGA
>JAOPZQ010000247.1 GCA_025964075.1 Solirubrobacterales bacterium
CAGCGAGGAGTGCTCGGCCTGGCTGAAGGAGGACGGCTTCGGGCACATCTCGACGGGCGGCGGCGCCGAGCTCGGCTGCATCGTCGGGCTGAAGGTGCTCGAGATCTGCGGCCGGCCCGAGGTGCGCTCGATGGTGCACTACATCGCGGAGCGCTTCCGCTCCGGGCTCAGCGCGATCCAGGAGACCTATCCCGACTGGCTCGTGGGCATCCGCCAGGACGGCGTCGTCATGGGCCTCGAGTTCGACCATCCGCAGGGCGCCAAGCTCGTCATGCGCCGCCTGTACGAGAACGGCGTGTGGGCGATCTTCTCGACGCTCGACCCGCGCGTCCTGCAGTTCAAGCCCGGCCTCCTGCTCGGGCCCGACCTCGTCGACGAGATCCTCGACCGCGCGGCGGCGGCGATCGGCCAGGCCCTGAACGACATCGCGGCGCCGGCGCGCGAGGCGGTCGTGGGGTGATCGAGACGGCGGAGCCGCCCGGAGCCGCGCGCGCCCGCACGATGCTCGCCCGCGCGCGCTGGGCGGCCACCGCGTTCGCGACCTTCGACGCCGAGCGCACGCGCCGCGTGGTCGAAGCCGTGGCCGACGTGGCATACCAAAACGCTGAAAGGTATGCCGTGGCGGCGGTCGAGGAGACGGGCATGGGCGTGCCCGAGCACAAGCGGCGCAAGAACGAGGCATGCTCGCGCGGGATCGTCGACCGGTACGACGTCGCCGACTACGTCGACGCGCGGATCGACGCCGAGGCGATGATCGTGTCGGTCCCGAAGCCGGCCGGCGTCGTGCTCGCGCTGACGCCGTCGACGAACCCGATCGCGAGCGTGTACTTCAAGGTGCTGCTGGCGCTGATGACCCGCAACGCGGTCGTCGTCTCGCCGCACCCCCTCGCCCGCAACACCAGTGCCGACGCCGTGCACGTCCTCGCGCAGGCGGCGGTGTCCGCGGGCGCGCCCGACGGCTGCCTGCAGGTCGTCGAGGAGCCGACGATCCCGCTGATCGAGACGCTGATGTCCGACCGGGGCGTCGACGTCATCGTCGCCACCGGGGGGACGGCCGTCGTTCGCGCCGCCTACCGGTCGGGCAACCCCGCACTCGGGGTCGGGCCGGGCAACGTCCCCGCCCTCGTCGACGCCACGGCCGACGTCGCCCGAGCGGCGGCCTGCCTGGTCGACTCCAAGGCCTTCGACAACTCGATCCTGTGCACGAACGAGTCCGTGGCGATCGTCGAGGAGCGGGTCGCCGACGCCCTGCTGCGGGAGCTCGAGCGCTGCGGCGCGCACATCCTCGACGAGGACGAGGCGCAGCGCGCGCGAGCCGCCTTCTATCCCGACGGGCACATCCAGACCGAGCTGGCCGGCAGGGACGCGGCCGCCCTCGCGGCCGCCGCAAACCTCGAGGTGCGGCCGGGCACCCGCGTACTCGTCGCCCCGTTCCCGCTGATCGTCCCCGAGGAGCCGCTCGCGCTCGAGAAGCTGTTCCCGCTGCTCGGCCTGGTGCGCGTGCCGGACGCGGCGCGCGGGATCGAGGCGGCCAAGGCGCTGCTGCGCATCGGCGGCGCCGGCCACTCCGCCGTCATCCACTCGCGCGACCCCCGGACGATCCTCGCCTACGGCGCCGCGGTCCGCGTCCTGCGGGTCGGCGTCAACACGCCCGGCAGCACCGGATCGGCGGGCCTCGACACGAACCTCGCGCCCTCGATGACGATCGGGACCGGGTTCTTCGGGCGCTCGGCGCTGACCGAGAACCTCCAGCCCCGGCACCTGATGCAGTGGACCCGGCTGGCCTACGACGCAAGCCAGCCGTTCGGCGACTTCGACGGCCTCGAGCCGTGGTCCGCACGTCCCGAGCCGGCGCCGGTCGCGGCGCCCGCTCGGGCCGACGCCGAGCTGAGCCGCGACGACGTGCGCCGGATGATCCTCGACGAGCTCCGCACGCTGGTGGGCGCGTGATGGCCGAGCTGCGCTCCGCCATCTTCATCGACCAGCTGCAGCCGCAGACCATGTGCTACCTGGGCACCTGGATCCGCGGCCGCCTCCCGCGCAGCGGCGTCGCGGCGGCGGTGATCGAGATCTCGCCCGGGCTCGACATCGAGCCACTGACCGACGTGGCGATCAAGCACACCCGTCTGGAGCCGGGGATCCTCGTGGTCGAGCGCCAGTTCGGCTATCTCGAGTTCCACTCGCGCTCGACGGCGGCCGTCCGGTCGGCAATCCATGCCGTGCTCGAGGCGCTGGGCGCCACGGTGGCCGACGCGACGCCGCCGGCGATCCTCGCCTCGAAGCTGATCTCGCGGCTGGACCATCAGCACGCCTTCCTGATCAACCGCAACAAGCTCGGCTCGATGGCGCTGCCGGGGGAGTCGCTCTACGTGCTGGAGACGCAGCCGGCGTCCTACGCGATCCTCGCCGTCAACGAGGCCGAGAAGGCGGCGCGCATCAAGGTCGTCGACTACCGCATGATCGGCGCCACCGGCCGCGTCTACGTCACCGGCGACGAGTCGGAGGTGCGCGCCGCGGGCGAGGCGGCGACCGCGGCTCTGGAGGCGATCCGATGAACGAGCGCGAGATCGCGCGCGAGCTCCTGCGCGAGCTGGTCCAGGGAGCGCTCGCCGGCTCGGGCGGCCATCAGGCGCCCGACCAGGGCGCCACTCCGCAGGTGCCGGCGCCGCCCGTCG
>JAOPZQ010000252.1 GCA_025964075.1 Solirubrobacterales bacterium
GCTGGCCCGGGCGCCCTCCGAGTCGAAGCCGGTGGCCACCCAGCGCCCGCCGAGGATGGCGGCGGCCACGACGATCGCGGCCGAGGCGCCCGCCGCCAGGCGAACGTCGGACGGCGCGATCAGCAGCAGCGAGCCGAACAGCTGGTTCTCCACCGCGGCGGCCGAGTGGTAGACGTCGGAGGCGAGGACGATCCCGCCAGCCAGCGCGGCGACGAGGAGCAGCGCCGTCAGCGTGTCGTGCCCGTCGCGACGTCGCGCCGCCGTCGGGGCGAGGCCGACCGCGAACGCGAGCGCCACGCCGAGCGCGCCGAGGACAGACGCGAACCCGGCCCCGTCCGCGAGGACGAGCCCGGGGAACGTCGAGCCGGCGACCGCGTGGGTGAAGAACGCGAGGCCGCGCAGCACGATGTAGGTGCCGAGCACGCCGGCGCCGACGGACAGGACCACGACCTCGAGGACACCGCGCTGGACGTAGGGCAACGAGAACGGGTCGAACACGGCGGCTCACGGTAGCCCATACTTCACCGCGCGCCGCACGCGGGTCACCGAGGGAGGATCGAGGATGCGACAGCTGACGAGCCTGGACGCGCAGTTCCTGGCGCTGGAGACCCCACGCCAGAGCGGCCACGTGGCGGGCCTCGCGATGCTCGACGCGAGCACTGCGCCCGGAGGGAAGCTCAGCGGCGCCGACATCGAGGCGCTGCTGATCGAGCGACTCCCGCTGCTGCCGCCGCTGCGGTGGCGACTCGCCGAGGTGCCGTTCGGCCTCGACTACCCGTACTGGATCGACGACCCCGAGTTCGATCTCGACTTCCACGTCCGCGAGCTCGCGCTGGCGCCGCCCGGCAGCGACGAGCAGCTGGGCGAGCAGGTCGCCCGCATCGTCTCTCGCCCGCTCGACCGCTCGCGGCCGCTGTGGGAGCTCTACCTCATCCACGGCCACGAGTCGGGGTGCGTGGGGATGCTCACGAAGATCCACCACGCCCTCGTCGACGGCATGTCCGGCGCGGAGATCATGGGCCTCCTGCTCGACCTCGAGCCGGAGGGGCGCGAGCTGCCGAAGGCGGTGCCCCAGGGCGGCGACCACGAGCCCGGTGAGGTCGAGATGCTCGCTCGCGGCCTGCTCGGCGTCCCGCGCTATCCGCTGCGGCTCTTGCGCTCCCTCCCCCGTGCCATTCCCAACGTCGAGGACGCGCCGGCGATCTTCGGGTCGATCCCCGGCTCGTCCACGGTCGGGCGCCTGGCAGCGCAGGCGCAGCGGCTCGCGAGCGGCCGCAACGGCCAGACGCCCGCGCGGACGAAGCTCGTCGCGCCGAAGACGACATTCAACGGACGCATCTCCGCCCACCGCCGGTTCGCCTTCGGCCAGATGACGCTCGACGCGGTCAAGGCCGTGAAGAACCAGTACGGCTGCACGGTGAACGATGTCGTCGTGGCGATCGCGGCGAGCGCCGTCCGGCGTTGGCTGATCGATCACGACGAGCTGCCGGACGAGCCGCTCGTGGCCCAGATCCCCGTGTCCGTGCGGACGGACGACGAGCTCGGCACCTACGGCAACCGCATTCTCCTGATGAGCGTGCCGCTGTTCACGAACGAGCCCGACCCGGTCGAGCGGCTTCGGCGCACGCACGACGCGCTCAAGGTGATGAAGGAGCGCTACAAGGCGCTGCCGGCGCAGCTCCTCCAGGACGCGAACCACTTCATCCCCCCGGCGGTCTTCGCCCGCGCCGCCCGCCTGACCTTCCGGCTCTCGACGAGCGGGTCCGGCCGGCCGGCGTGGAACCTCGTGATCTCGAACGTCCCAGGCCCGCAGTTCCCGCTCTACTGCGCCGGCGCCCAGCTCAAGGCCAACTACCCCGTCTCCGTGATCACGGACGGCATGGGGCTGAACATCACGGTCATGAGCTACGACGGCCACCTCGACTTCGGCCTCGTCGCCGACCGCGACCAGATGCCCGATCTGTGGTCGCTCCTCGAGGGGCTCGACGAGGGCCTCGCCGAGCTGCAGTAGCCGCTACGGCTCGCGGTGGATGTCGTCGACCCACCGGACCTGCTCCGGGTTGGGCTCGACGTTCGGCAGCTCGAGGTTGACGACGACCGGCTCCTGGCCGCTGCGCACGACCACGCATGACAGCGGCTCGTCGGTGCTCGCGTTGATCTCCTGGTGCGGCACGTAGGGCGGGACGAAGATGAAGTCGCCCGGGCCTGCCTCGGCGACGTACTCGAGCCGCTCTCCCCAGCGCATGCGCGCCCGGCCGGCGACCACGTAGATCACGCTCTCGACCGGGCCGTGGTGGTGCGCCCCCGTCTTCGCGTCCGGGTGGATCACCGCCGTCCCGGCCCACAGCTTCTCCGCGCCGGCTCGCGCCGTGTCGATCGCCGCGGCCCGGGTCATCCCCGGCGTCTGCGGCGTGTTCGGGTCGAGCTCGTCCGCGCGGACGACGCGCACGCCGTCGAGGCGCCAGTCGCGTTCAGTCATGTCGTCATCTCCTCACGAGGTCCATGATCGCACCATCGCTCACACACTTGGAACCAACGGACCCGTCGTCTCCCGGCTCGCCCTCGGCATCACCACGTGAGGGGCCGGGCCCCCTTTGTCGGCTGGCCAGCCAGCCAGTAAGATCCGGATCCCACCCCGGAGGGAGGCTCTGGATGACGTCGGTCGGCAGCGACCTGGAGACGATGCGCCTGCTCGAGCGCGAGCACTGGCCCGACGGGCCGCCGCACGAGATCTTCAAGCGGATGCGCTCCGAGTGTCCCGTGCACTTCACCGACAAGGTGAGCGAATACCCGGAGGAGCAGGGCTTCTGGTCGGTGACCACGGCCGAGGACGTCCTCGCCGTGAGCCGCGACTGGCGAACCTACTCCTCCGAGCGGAACGGCATCACCGCGCTCAGCATCGTCTTCCCGATCGAGCTCGTGCGGGCGATGTTCATCGGGATGGATCCGCCGAAGCACGACCGGGTGAAGGCGCTCTTCCAGGCCGGCTTCACGCCGAAGCGCATCGCCGCCCACGAGGACGAGATCCGCGCCATCGTCCGCGACGTCCTCGGGCGCGTCGACGGCCGCGACACCTGCGACCTCGTCACCGACGTCGCCCAGCCCGTCGTCTCGCGCGTGATCGGGAGCTTCATGGGCATCCCGCCCGAGGACGACGCGGTCTGGGCCAACCTGATGAACTCGACGCTCGGCGCCGGCGATCCCGACCTCAACCCGGACGGCGTCGACGCGGTCATCCAGAAGGAGGTTCCGGAGATCTTCGAGCGCTGCGGGCGGATGATCGCCGAGCGGCGCGAGAACCCGACCGACGACCTCACGAGCGTGCTCGTCCACGCCGAGGTCGACGGGCAGAAGCTCGAGG
>JAOPZQ010000272.1 GCA_025964075.1 Solirubrobacterales bacterium
CCGAGCGCCGCCGCCCGCCCCCGCGTCACGCCGGCGCCGATCACCGTCGCCCGCGCTCTCGCCGACACCCCGCACGCCGGCTCCTCGGCAGGCGGCGGTGGTGGCGGCGGCGGAGGCGGGGGCGGAAGCGACAACGACGCCGCGCACCACGAGCTGCTTCGGCGGCTTCGTCAAGAGCAGGAGCAGCTCGGCCAGCTCATCCAACACCCGTTCTAGCGAGCCCCCATGCCCCCCACCAGCCTTCAGAACGCCACCAGCCGGCACAGCTTCATCCTCAAGATCCCGGACATCGACACGATCGGGCTCTTCCTGCACTGCTCGGGGCTCGAGATCGGCTTCGACATGTACGAGTACCACGAGGGCGGCAACAACGACTTCGTCCACCGCCTCCCGGGAGCGGTGCAGTACCCGAACCTCGTGCTCTCGCGCGGCATGACCAACGAGGACGCGCTCTACAAGTGGTTCTGGGCCACCCACACGAAGGCCGAGACGAAGGAGATCACGCTGACGCTCCAGTACGGCCAGACGAACCGAACGTGGACGTTCGCCGACGCGTTCCCGATCAAGTGGACCGGCCCGCAGCTCGACGCCCACGCCTCCGACCTCGCCACCGAGACGCTCGAGATCGCCCACTCCGGGCTGAAGATGGCCTGACATGCCGATCCCCTCCGGATTCCAGAAGGCGAAGCTCGAGGTCGAGGGCGGCGACACGATCGAGTGCGCCTTCAACCCGTCGAGCTACACGGTCTCGAAGACCAACGTCTGGAACTACAAGCCGAGCACGGGCGTCGACCTGCCCGACGGCGAGTTCGGCGGCGGCCTGCCGCGGCGCACGAACCTCTCGCTGCTGCTCGACGTCTCGCTCCTGGGCCCCGACCAGAGCATCAAGGACACGGCCAACAAGCTGCTGAAGATGATGGAGTCGGGCGGGGGCGGAGGCGGCGGGGGCTCGCCGCCGAAGGTGACGTTCCGCTGGGGCTCCGTCGACCTGCCGAAGTCCGTGCCGGTCTCGCTGACGATCCAGTACATCCTCTTCCAGCCCAACGGGGAGCCGATCCGCGCCACCGTCGACCTCGAGCTCGCGCAGGCGGAGAAGGCCTCGACCGCCTCCGGCTCGCCGGGCAACCAGGCGCAGAACCCGACGACGCGCGCCGAGCGCGGCCTGCGCGTGCACCGCGTGCGCGACGGCGACTCGCTGACGTCGATCGCCTTCGACGCGTACGGCGACCCGACGCGCTGGCGGACGATCGCCGAAGCGAACGGCATCGACGACCCGATGCGCCTGCGCCGCGGGCGCGAGCTCAACATCCCGAGACTCGAGTCGTGAGCGACCAGGCCCCCACCTACGACGTCCTCGTCGACGGCTCCGATCTCGAGCAGGAGGACAAGAACCGGCTCAAGGAGATCCACGTCTCGAGCTACCTCCACCTGCCGGACGTCTGCATACTGCACCTCTCCTATCCGAAGGCCGAGGGCCTCGACTCGTCCCCGTTCACGATCGGCGCCTCGGTCGAGGTCCGTCTGGGCTCGGCCGACGACGAGGCCGACGTGCCCCAGACCCTGTTCAAGGGCCAGGTCACCACGCTCGAGCCGGAGTTCGGCGCCGGGGGCTGCGCGGTCACGATCCGGGCGTACGACAAGTCGCAGTTGCTGAACCGGACGCGCAAGACGCGCGCGTTCCAGAACCAGACCTCGAGCGACATCGTCTCCGCCATCGTCGGGCCGGCCGGCTTCACCGCCGACTGCGACGCCAGCGGCGATCCCCACGACTTCATGCAGCAGGACAACGAGACCGACTGGGACTTCATCTGGCGCCTCGCCGACCGGATCGGGTTCGAGTTCGTGGTCGAGGACACGACGGCGCACTTCCGCAAGCCGACGCCGGAAGGCGCGGTCGAGGTCGAGTGGCCGACGACGCTGCGGAGCTTCCGGCCGCGCGTCACCGCGGTGCAGCAGGTGAAGAGCGTCTCGCTGTCCGTGCACGACCCGAAGACGAAGCAGGTCATCAACGGCAACGCCTCGACCCCGAACCAGATCGCGCAGATCGGCTTCGACCGCGACACGATCACGAGCGCGCTCCCCGACTCCGACATCCACGTCGCCACCGAGCCGGTGAAGACGCAGGGCGAGGCCGACGGTCTCGCGCAAGCGCTGCTCGACAAGCTCGCCAACGGCTACATCGCCGCCGACGGGATCGCGCCGGGGAACCCGAAGATCAAGGCCGGCGCGAAGGTCCAGGTCAGCGGGATCGGCGAGAAGTTCAGCGGCACCTACCGGGTCGCCGCGGCCACCCACGTACTGAAGGGCGCGGGCTACGAGACGCATTTCGCGAACTCGTCGTCCCACACCGTGCTCGGCGCCGTGAACGGCAACGGCGCGGGCCCTCCCAACTTCTCGGGCCAGCTCGTGATCGGGCTCGTCACGAACAACCAGGACCCCGACAACATGGGTCGGGTCCGCATCAAGTACCCGGCGCTGTCCGACGACGTCGAGGGCACGTGGGCGCGGATCGCCACACCGAGCGCCGGCAACGCCCGCGGACTGCTGATGCTGCCGGTGGTCGGCGAAGAGGTGCTCGTCGGCTTCGAGCACGACGACACGACGCGCCCATACGTCCTGGGCTCGCTGTTCAACGGCACCGACCTGCCCGGCGACAACCTCACGCTCGGCCAGGACGGGTCGTTCGGCCTCCAGAGCGACCACAAGATCTACACGGAGTCCAAGGAGGACTTCACGATCAAGAGCGGCGGCAAGCTCGTCGTCCAGATCACGGGCAACGTCGAGGAGACGGTCTCCGGCGACTGGAAGAACGACACGACCGGCAAGATCGACCTCAAGGCGACGCAGCCGATGACGCTGCAGGGCCAGAACGTCACCCTGACGGGCCAGAGCCAGGTGTCGATCTCCGGCAACAGCTCGATCTCGATCTCGTGCGGCGCCTCGTCGATCTCCCTCAGCCCGTCGGGCGTCGTTATCTCCGGTCCCACGGTTTCCATCGGATAGGTTCAGCACGTGACATCGAGCATCCTCGGTTCAGGTCTCTCGTTCCCGCTCGGTGTCGACCGCCGCGGGTCCGTGGCGCTGGCGCATGGGGAGAACGACATCGAGCAGGCGCTCGCCGTGATCCTCTCGACCGCGCCGGGCGAGCGGCCGATGCGCCCTGAGTTCGGCTGCGAGGTCCACGACCTGATCTTCGACACGATCGACGCGGCGATGATCGGCAAGATGGACACGGCGATCCGCAACGCGCTCGACCGCTGGGAGCCCCGCATCGAGGTCACGGACATCGATTTCGACCTCGACGACATGCACGACGGCCAGCTCGGCGTGACGATCCGCTATCGCGTCCGGGCCACGAACGCGCCCCGCAACCTCGTCTACCCGTTCTACGTGATCCCGGCGGAGGAAACCGAGTGAGACTGCCCCAGATCGAGCTCGACGACCGCCGCTTCCAGGAGCTCGTCTCCGAGGCGCGCATGCGCATCGCGCGCGCGTGCCCGGAGTGGACGGAGCACAACGTCTCGGACCCGGGCATCACGCTGATCGAGCTCTTCGCGTGGATGACGGAGATGACGATCTACCGCCTGAACCGCGTGCCCGACAAGCTCCACGTCGCGCTCATGGAGCTCCTCGGGATCCGGCTCGACGGCCCGACCGCGGCGCGCACGAGCCTGCGCTTCCGCCTCAGCGCACCGGCGGACGACTCCGTCGAGCTCCGCGGCGGCGCCACGGAGGTCGGCACGCTGCGGACGGCCACGGAGGAGTCGATCGTCTTCCAGGTCGAGCAGGACTTCACGATCCCCGGCATGCGCCCCGAGGCATACGTCGTCGGCCGCGAGGACAAGTTCAAGGCGATCGGCGTCGCCGACGGGACCGCGAAGCCGCAGGGCTCCGACCAGCCGCCGTTCGGCACGCCGCCGAAGGTGGGCGACGCGCTCTACCTAGGGTTCGAGGAGAGCCTCGGGCGCCTGCTCGTGCAGGTCGAGATGGAAGCCTCGCTCGCCCGCGGCGCCGGCGTCAACCCCGAGGACCCACCGCTGCGGTGGGAGGTCAGCCAGGGCGACGGCACATGGCTCGAGGCCGACGTGCTGGTCGACGGGACCGGCGGCTTCAACTACGGCTCGGGCGCCGTCGAGCTCCAGTGCCCGCCGAGGAGCGGCATCGAGCCGATCGGCGGCAAGCGTCTGCACTGGCTGCGCTGCCGTATCGACGACAAGACCCGCCACGGCGTCGAGGCGACCACCTTCACGCACGCGCCCGAGATCTACTCGATCACGGCGGCGCCGATCGGCGCCCTGCTCCCGGCCGAGCATGCCGCACGCGAGGTGAACGAGGTGCTCGGGACGAGCGACGGCACGCCCGGGCAGATCTTCGAGCTCCGCTACTCGCCGGTCCTCCCGCTCGAGCCGAAGGAGACGCTCGAGGTGCGCGAGGCGGAGGGCGAGTGGAGGCCGTGGCATCGGAAGGAGTCGTTCGCGGACTCCTCGCGCGACGACCCGCACTACACGATCGACGTCGTCAACGGCGAGATCGAGCTCGGGCCCTCGATCCGCGAGGCGGACGGCGGCTGGACCCAGTACGGCGCGGTGCCGCCCAAGAACTCGATCCTCCGGGTGACCCGCTATCGCCATGGCGGCGGGCGCGAGGGGAACGTCGCGGCCGAGACGCTGACGATGCTGAAGAGCCCGATTCCGGCGGTCGCGTCGGTCACCAACCCGAAGGCCGCCTACGGCGGCGTCGACGCGGAGGCGCTGACGTCCGCTCGCCAGCGGGCGGCGATGGAGATCCGCACCCGTTACCGCGCCGTGACCGCCGACGACTTCGAGTTCCTCGTCGGCGAAGCCTCGCCGCGGGTCGCGCGCGCCGTCTGCGTGCCGCCGGCCAACGGCGGCCCGGTGCAGGTGCACGTCCTTCCCAAGGTCCACCCGGCCGACCGCAAGCTGTCGCTCGACGAGCTCGTGCCCGACGAGCGGATGCTCTCGGACATCGCCGGCTACCTCGACGAGCGTCGCCTGATCGGCACCTCGATCCAGCTGAAGCCGATCAAGTTCCGCGGCATCTCCGTCATCGTGAACCTCCAGGCCGAGCCGCTCGCCGACCTGCAGCGGATCGAGCAGGAGGTCTTGCAGGCTCTCTACACCTACCTGAACCCGCTCGTCGGCGGCTCGACGGACGGGATGGGCGTCGGCTGGCAGTTCGGCCGCTCGCTCAACCAGGGCGAGCTCTACGGCATCGTCCACGCCGTCGACGGCGTCGAGTTCGTGAAGATCCTGCGGCTGTACGAGACCGACCTGGCGAGCGGCGAGCAGTCGCCCAAGCCGGCGGGCAGCCACATCGTGCTCGAGCCCGACGAGGTGGTGGCCTCCGGCAACCACATCGTCAAGGCCGTGCACCGGGAGCTGTGATGGGCGAGGACGGCGACGACGACGTCCCCGCCCTCGACGGCGGCACCGTCCAGGTCACTGGGTTCCTGACCTACGCGGGCGAAGGGTTCGCCTCGGTGCGAACGGAGCTCTCGACGGGCGAGGAGCCGACGCCCCCGGCCGTCACCAATCGCGCCTACCTGCGCAACGGACTGCCGGCGATCTACCGGGACGAGCGCGACGGCGACTTCGGCATGCGGTTCATCGGGGCGCTCGAGAACGTGCTCGACCCGATCGTGGCCGTGATCGACGGAATGCCGGCCCACTTCGATCCGGCTCTCGCCCCGCTCGACGTCCTCGAGCTGATCACCGCGTGGCTCGGCCTCGAGTACAACGAGTCGCTGCCCGTCCGGCAGCTGCGCAAGCTGGTCCAGAACGCGGCCGAGCTCGGCCGGCGGCGCGGCACGCGATCGGGCCTGGAGATGGCGCTGCAGCTGAACTTCCCCGACCTGCCGCTGCGGATCGAGGACCAGGGCGAGGTCACGTGGTCGACCGATGCGAGCACCGCGGTCGATGCGAAACCACCTGCGTTCGTGGTGTACTGCGACCAGGCGATCCCCGAGGCGGAACAGGCGGCGATCGCCCGGCTGATCGAAGACGTCAAGCCCGTCCACGTCCACTACCGGCTCCGAGTCAAGGCGCCGAAGAAGCCGAAGCCAGAATGAGAGCCTGTCCGAGCTGCGGCCACGAGAACGCCGACAACGTCGACTTCTGCGGGTCCTGCGGCGAGTACGTCCG
>JAOPZQ010000312.1 GCA_025964075.1 Solirubrobacterales bacterium
GGGCTGTCGTCGACGATCGTGCTGGTCGCGGCGATCACCCACGCGCCGGTGCCGAGTCCGAGCAGCATCGCCGGCGACGCGACATCCCAGTATCCGCTGTCCACCGAGACCTGGGCGAGACCGACGAGGCCGATCGCGACCGCCACCATGCCGATCATGACCGGCCAGCGCGGGCCGATGCGCTCCGTGAGCACTCCTCCGACCAGCGCTCCGATCACCACCGCCAGCGTCGGCGCCAGGAGCCACGCGCCCGCTGTGCTCGGCGTCAGCCCGTGGACGTTCTGGAGGTACAGCGTGAGCAGGAACAGCAGCGCGAACACCGCGAAGGAGCTCAGCGCGACGAGCGCCGCGCCGACGCGCGTCGGGCGCTGGCCGAGCAGCTTGCGCAACGGTCGTGGCGACGGCCGGGCGCGGGACTCGGACACGGCGACGCGGACGACGGCCACGGCGAGCACGGCGACCGGGAGGTTGACCAGGAACACCGCCGGCCAGCCGAAGCCCTGCACGACGAATCCCGCAAAGACGGGACCGAGTCCGATCGCCAGGGCGTTGACGGCGCCCCAGATGCCGAGCACCCGCGCCAGGCGCTCCCGCGGGAAGGCCGTGGTCAGCAGTGCGAGCGCGGTCGGTTGCAGCAATGCGGCGAACAGGCCCTGCCCGGCCCGGAAGGCGACGAGCGCGCCGACGCCGGTGGACAGGCTGATCCCCAGGGAGCATGCCCCGAACCCGAGCGTGCCCACGACGAAGGTGGCCCGCCGGCCGACACGATCGGCCAGCCGTCCGGCGGGAAGGATGCACACGGCCAGCGTGACGAGGTAGACGTTCGCGATCAGCGTGAGGTCGGCCAGCGACGCGTCGGTCGAGCGCGCGATCCACGGCGCGGCGATCGTGATCGCCGTGCCGTCGAGCCCGACCATCATTCCGCCGAGGCACACGGCCGCGACCAGCAGCCACGGTCGCGCCGCGGAGTCGCTCGCCGCCGGGGAGCGCAGGGCTGCCGGACGAGGTGGTGCGTCGAGCGTCATGCCGCGGCCCGGAGCAGGGCGCTGCCGTCGTGGTCGGTGCACTCGAGGTGCTCGGCGAGTGTCGCCAGCGAGGCGGCGTAGCCCGACGGGGCATCGAGGTCGTAGAGGTGGACCGACTTCGCCGGCCGGCCTGGCCCTGACCAGCGCACGAGCGCGGGAGCGGTCCGGGGCGGGGTCACCGCGATCCGCGCCGGCGAGACCTCGAGGCCGTCGCCGGTCGCCTTCAGGACGGCTTCCTTGCGCGTCCAGTAGCGACAGAACGCCCACGGACGCGCCGGGGACGGCATCGCCATGAACGCCTGCCGCTCGGTGGCGCAGAGGACCGACGCCAGGAGCGATGCGTCCGGCTCGGTCGCGGTCACGCGCTCGACGTCCACGCCGAGCGTCACCGCGCGACTGATCGCCACCACGATGCACGCGCCGGAGTGCGAGATCGAGAACTCGAGCTCCGATGCCGTATCGCGCAACCGCGGCTTCTCGTGCGTCGCCACCTTGCGGGCATGGCGAAGCGCTCGCGGGGCGATTGCGACGTGGTGAGCTGCGACGATGCGCGTCAGCGCGTGCGAGGCGAGGAAGAGCGCTCGGTCCTCGGCGCGCCGGAAGCCGGCATGCCGGGCCCGCTCCTCCTCGTCGAGCAGGTCGAGCAGGTACGGGCCGGCCGCACTCGTCGACGCCCACCAGACCTGACAAGAGCCCGCATTGAGTCGGGGGATCACCGAGCCTAGGCCGCGGCGCGGAGGCGCCTGGGCAGCAGCTGGTTGAGATGCGCGGCGAGGGTGTCGACATGGGGCGGATCGAGCACCGACAGGTGGTGTCCGGGGACGGTGACGACGTCGAGCTGCTCGCCGCACACCGCATCCCAGCCGCGTGCGGGATCGGGGCGGTCGAAGCGCGGATCGCGCATGCCGTCCTTCTGAACGTCGCGGGCGCTGTAGAGGACCACCGGCCCGTCGATGCGGCCGGGGCGATATCGATCGAGGGCCCGCACGTCGAGGTACGACGTGCGCTGGTGCTCGATGATCGCGGCACCCGCGACCGGGTCGATCAGCTCAGCCTCGACGACTGACTCGATCAGGACGTCGGTCTGCGCTTCGTCGTCGAGCCGGGCCATCCGCGCGTACGGGAGCGCGAGCGGCTTGCCGTAGCTGTCCTCGAGGAAGGTCGCGAAGCGCTGGAACCTGCGTTCGAGGACCTGGATCTCCGACATTTCGGGGGGATCGGCCAGCGGCAGGATCGTGTCGACCATCGCGAGCAGCTCGATCCGCTCGCCCACGGATTGCAGGCGGCGAGCGGTCTCGTAGGCGAGCGCCCCGCCGAACGACCAGCCCGCGAGCCGGTACGGGCCGCCGCGCTGCGTCTGGCGGAGCAGCTCGACGTAGCGCTCGGCGCGGTGCTCGACGGTGAACACGCCGGTCAGTCGGTCCAGCCCCCACACGGTGAGGCTGGGATCCAGCTGCTCGACCAGCTGCCGATAGACCAGCGTGTTGCCGCCACCGGGATGGAACAGGAACAGCGACGTTCTCCCGTCGCCCTCGTTCAGCAGACGCAGCGGCGAGCGCGACGCCGAGTCCGGCTCGCGCACCAGCGCCGCCTGGCGCTCGATCGTCGGATTGGCCAGGAGCTCGTCGGCGGAGACCCGCCGGCCGGTGCGGCGGGCGAGCAACTCGCTCACGCGCTCTGCCGCCGCGCGATCACAGGCCGATGCGTCCAAGCTGTCGGTCACGCCGAGGTCCGAACGTCCCAGGACCTCCTCCCACGCCGCGGCGACCAGACGCTCGCTGGCGTCCCGCGGCGCCACGCGCGCGCGGCGAGCCGGCGGCCCCTCGGCGGTGCGCGACGGCTGAGACAGGTCCAGCGCCTCGCAGAGCCACGCCGCGACGTCGTTGATGCTCGCGCCGCGGAGCATCAACGAGGGCGGGGGCAGGCGATCGAAGTCGTGTTGCACCGCATTGCGAATCCTCATCGCCAGCAGCGAGTCGAGGCCGACCGTCGTGAGCGGGGCGTCAGCGTCGAGACGCCCGGATTCGACACCGAGCACCGCGGCGACCAGCTCGTCGACGCGCTCCTGGATTCGCGCATGCGCATGGCGGGGATCGAGGGCCGCGAAACCGGGCCACGCGCCGCCGGCCTCCTTGCGGGAGCGCTCGGCCGGGCCGGCGATGCGCGAGAGCAAGGGGATCTCGGCGAGGTCGGGAAACGAGGCGATGAGCTCATCGGGGTCGAGCCTGAGCACTCCGACGGCGGGGATCCGGGCTGCCAGGAGCGCCTCGAGCGCCTCGATGCCCTCGGCGGGCGTGATGGGGCTGATGGCGTCGGCGCTGCGCTGTGCGGCCTGCCCGACCTGTGACCAGGTCCCCCAGTTGATCGTGCTCGCGACCATGCCCTGCGCCCGCCGCCCCGCGGTGAGCGCGTCGAGGTACGCGTTCGCCGCCGCGTACGCCGCCTGGCCCGGCGAGCCGATCAGCGCCGCCGCCGAGGAGAAGCCCACCCACCAGTCGAGCTCCAGGCCGGTCGTGGCGGCCGACAGGCGCCACGCCCCCACCGCCTTCGCCGACCAGACGCGCTGCAGGCTCTCGGCGTCCAGACGCACCGCCACGCGATCGTCGAACGCCGCGGCGGCGTGGATCACCCCCCGCAGCCTGACGCCCGGGGCGGCGCAGGCGGCGACTGCCTGCTCGGCGACGCCCGGGCGCGCGATGTCACCGCGCACGACGACGACCTCCGTCCCGAGCTCTCGCAGCGCGGCGAGCGCCTGCTCCGCCCGTGGCCCCGGCGCTGAGCGGCCGCCCAGCACCACCCGTGCGGCGCCGCTCTCCGCCAGCCAGCGGGCGAGCACGAGGCCGAGCCCGCCAAGACCGCCCGTGACGAGGTAGGCGCCGTCTGCGCGGACGGTCCGGGCCGCTTCGGTGCTCAGCTCGCTCGCGCTCGGGCGCACGAGACGCGCGACGTGGCGGCGGCCGGCCCTCCATGCCACCTCGTCTTCGGCGTCGGTCGATCCAAGCTCGCTCAGCAGATCGTCGATCCGCCGGCCTGGGTCGAGATCGACCCACGTCGGCTGAAGCTCGGGATGCTCGAAGGCGAGCACGCGGACGAGTCCTCGCAGCGCAGCCTGCGCCGCATCGGGGCGATCGCCGTCCTCGACGGTGGCGGCGCCGCTGGTGGCGAAGTACAACCGGGTGCGGATCGGGCTGCCGGTTGGGCGCTCACTCAGCGCCCGGGCGATCCCGGCGCCCGCGAGCACGAGCGCCGCGCCGCGCCGCGGCTCCGGCTCCTCGCCGGAGGGCGCGGGCGCGACCAGGATCACGACGCCATCGACCGCGTGCTCCGCGCGCAGGGCC
>JAOPZQ010000327.1 GCA_025964075.1 Solirubrobacterales bacterium
GACGATCATGTGGAGGTGATCGCGCCAGTCGACGTCGGCGGTCAGCAGGATCTTCGAGCGGCCAGGCCCCTGCGGCAGCACCGTCGGGAGCGCGGCGTACTTGCGCATGACGTCCTCGCCGCCGTAGGCCATCGACAGGTCGGCGCCGCGCAGGATCTCATCGGCGGCGTCGTAGTCGGTCGGCAGGAGCACGACCTGGTCGTCGCCGAACCCGGCCTCGCGAAGCGCGGAGACCAAGCGGTGCGGCGTGAACGGCTCGCGCCGGGAGGGCCGCACCGCCACCCGATAGCCAAGCGCCAGCGCCTCCAGCCAGAGCGCGTGGACGGCGGGCGTGTTGCCCGGCGCGTGAACCGCGAACACGTCGCCCCGCCTCGTCCACACGCCGCGGCCGGTGCGGGTGAGGGGATCACGCCACTCGTTGACCGCCCCGACCGGGCGGGCGTGCTGCACGCTGCGGTAGGCCGCGCCGGCCTCACGCGCGATTCCCTCGGCGGCGGCGCGGACCTCGGAGATCGGCAGACCGGAGACGCGGCTGACGAGGTGCTCGTAGTCGCCGGGCGACAGCCCGTCCAGCGTCTGCTCGCGGTACGCCTCGCCCGCGCGAGCGATCGCGGCCATGCGCTCGTCCACCGGCAGCGTGTCGGCCTTGCGCAGTGCGGCCATGGCCCGTGTGACGAAGAGCCTCGGCACCAGGCTCAGCTCGGCGACCGGTTGCCCAGCGACGTCCGCGATCGTCGTCCGCTCGCGCGCTTCGTAAGGGCCCGCGGGACCGAGCGCGTCCAACGCGACCAACTCGGCTGTCCTCGCCATCTCAGTACACCCCCTCGACGATCTCTTCACCTTCGAACCGCGGCACCGGCGCCACGTCCGCGACCGAGTCGCCGACTTGCCCCTCAGGCGGCTCGATCCGCGTGGCCATGTCACGTTCGAGGTTGTTGGGCAGCAGGAACGACTTGCTGACGTGATGCATCACCACCTGCCCTCGCTGGCCATAGGCGACGGCTTCGCGCGTCTCGGGGTCGACCACCGAGAACGTGATGTAGGGCGAGGGCGCGTCGAAGACGCACGGATCGTCGTCCCCGAGCCCAAGCCGTTCCTGGGCCACGCCAAGGATCATCGTGCTGCCGTAGAGGCCGCCGAGATCGACGTCGGGGAACACCTCGGTGCGGTACAGCAAGCGGGTGTCGGCGTCCATGTGGGCCCCAGTCCACTGAATCGCCTGCACCCTCCGACGGCCCAGCTCGACGAGGTCCTCTCGCCGCGCGAGCCGCTCGAGCAACGGCGGCGTGCACATGAGGCCGCCGATGTCCTGCGTCCCGAGCACGAACGCGGCCTGGTCGATGAGATGCTCGGCATAGGCTTCCGCCTCGCTGGACCTGCCCTCGGTGATGAGCCGCTTGACCCATCGCGGGTCCATGTCGATCGCGAACGCGATCCCACCGGCCGCGGCGACCTGGGCTCTCGCAAGCGCCCCGACCATGTGCGGGCCGCTGGGCGTCAGCGCAAGCCAGTTGGCGTTCCTCGGCACCTCGCGTTCGTCGAGCTTGGCGACCAACCGGCCAACGATCTGGTCCCACCAGTCGCGCAGGAACACCACTCGCTTCGGAGAACCCGTGGTGCCACCACTCTCGAACACGCCGACGACCTCGGGACGCGGGCCGTAGCCCTTGGGAATGAGATCCTCGGCCCGGACATCGCGCAGCTCGTCGGTGATGTTCGGGAACAGGCGCAGATCCTCGAAGCGCTTGACATCACGACGCGGGTCGAACTCCAGCGATCGCGCTCGTTGCAGCCAGTACGGCGACCCGGTCTGCGGGCTGAAATGCCAGTCCATCGCCGCCGAGACGAACTCGTCCGGATCGGGATCATCGTCGAACGGCAGCTCCAGCGCCGACCGAGCGTCTTGCAACATGACGGCTCCTTCGTGAAGTGATGTGGCAGGCAGTCTGACTCAGGGCGCCCTAAGTCAGCATCGTCCCGCGGCACGGCCTCAGCTGTACCGATGACCGGTTCCTCGGCCCGGCGACGCCTCATCGCGGCACTCGTGGCGGTCGCGCGTGGCCGGCGCTCGCATCGTCAGCACGATTCGAAGGCGCGCCTCGTCGCGCACCGTCCGTCCGTAGGCGGCCGGCGCATCCGCGAGCGCCCGAGCGCGATCTTGGCGACCGGCCGCCCCGGATCGCGTGGCGGCCGCGCTACCGTGCGCCGGCGGCGGCGAGCGTGAGATCGAGCTCGCCCACGGCGACCTCGTGGTCGGCGGCGCAGCGCAGCCCGACCCCGACCCGTTCGCCGCAGTCGCGGTGACGGAGCGCGAGGACGCCGCCGGCGCCGTCGTCGTCCAACCAGCGCTGACTCCACTGGATCAGCCCGACGAGCACCGGCAGCAGGTCGGCCCCCTTTTCCGTCAGGCGGTATCGATGGCGGGTACGCTGCCCGGGCTCGCGGTAAGGCTCGCGCACGAGCAGCCCCTCCGACACGAGCTCGCGCAGGCGCGCCGCGGCAACCGGCTCGCTGATCTCGGCGCGGCCGACGAAGTCGTCGAAGCGGGACGTGCCGTAGAACGCCTCCCGCATGATCAGGAACGCCGAGCGAGTGCTCATCACGTCGAGCGCCCGGGCGATCGGGCACCTATCGGGCGACGCACGCCAGCCGCTTCGAGGGTCCAGAGGCCCGGTGAGATGCAGGATGGTCTCCATGGCCCCATGCTACCTAGCTGGTGGACTACTAAGTCAGCCTGCTGCAAATGTCTGCCTGACCCGGCGCAGCCGACCATCGCGGTAGTGAATCCGCATGCGCCCGCTTGGGTACGCCCGAGCGCAGGAAGCCCTCTCGAGTGAGAGCCACTTCCCGCTCATGCCGTTCGCAGTGCCACGGTGGGCGGCATCCGAGACGCTCGGACGGCCGGCATCAGGCCGGCGACCGCGCCGATCAGGATGGCGGAGGCGATGCCGCCCGACCAGGCTTCGGCGGGGATCACGATGGCCCAGTTCTTCGAGCTGGCGTAGATGGCCGTTGCTGTGGCTCCGGCGAGCACGCCGACGATGCCGCCGATGGCGGCGAGCAGGATCGATTCGCCGAGGAACTGGGTGCGGATCTGGCTTTTGGTCGCGCCGAGGGCGCGGCGCAGGCCGATCTCCGAGCGGCGTTCCAGCACGGAGATGATCATGATGTTGGCGACGCCGACGGCACCCACGATCAGGGCCACCACCCCGAGGCCGAGGAAGAGGCTGTCGAACGCTCCGGCCGCGGCGGCCCGGGCGGTGAG